>WJKG01000257.1 GCA_014729205.1 candidate division GN15 bacterium
AACGCATCGCCTGTTTCTGATTGCCTGTGCTCTGTGTCTGTTACTTGGTGTGCAGGCCAGCGCCATGAACTCCACCTATGTCAAGAATGAAGGCCAGTGGCCCGATAGCGTCCTCTTTCGCGGCTCCAGCGGCCCGGTAACGGTATGGCTTACGACCAGTGGTGTTATCTATCAGATGACCGAGAGGATACCAACCTCAGAGAGCAGCAAGCAGCCGCAAATTGACCGGCATCGAGGATTCGATGATACACCGCAGGACAGCGTGCGATCAATGCTGATATGCGCCAGCTTTGAGAACACAAACCGGAATGCGGTAGCAACTGGAGTGGGTGAGCCGGAGCACGTCTGCAATTTCTATCTGGGCAATGACAAGACGCGGTGGGCCGAACAGGTTCCGGCGTATACCTCGGTGGCGTTGAGTGATGTCTATCCGGGTATTGATGTGCTGTTTGGCAGTGATGAGTGTGGTCTGCTGACCTACCGATACCGAGTGGCTCCCGATGCTGATCCCGAGCAGGTCACTCTGACATATCAGGGGCCTGATGGATTCGAGTTAGGCAAGGCGCAGACCGGCGTTGCACACACACCGCTGGGCCAGCTTTCGGGTATTATTGCGCCACCGGACGTGTCGGACATCGCGTCGGTGCAGGTGCTGGCTCTGGGCACCGTCGATCGCAGTGAGTCGGTGTCATCACTGGCGACTTCGTCCCCGGACTCACAGGCCGTGAAGCTTGTCTACAGTACCTTTGTGGGCGGGAGCGGTGTAGATTGGGCAGCAGATCTTGCGTTGCTCGATGATGGCAGTGCAGTGGTCGCAGGATCCACCAGATCAGCGGATTTCCCTATGTATGCGCCGTTTGACAGCATCTACGGTGGAGATTGGGATGCCTATATTCTAGCGTTGAATCCCGAGGGAAATGGATTGACCTATTGCACGTATCTGGGTGGAAGTGGATATGAGCAGGGGATAACCGTGGTGACGGATGGCTCGGACCATTGTGTTACTGGTGGATACACAACGTCGGACGATTTCCCCCTTATGAATCCAATCGACTCCCAGATGACACTGAGTGATGGGGTCGTCGTTCAATTGAATGCAGACGACGGTACGTTGTTATTCAGCACATACTATGGAGGCTCTGGCAATGATGGGTGCATAGGACTTGGAACAGATGCCGAAGGGCATATTTACATGGCTGGCAGCTCATCATCTAGCGATCTACCAGTATTCAATGCACTGTATCCCGCCCATTCCGGTGGAGCCGATGGATTTGTAGCAAAGCTTGACCCGCAAACCAGTGCCATAGAATTCAGTACCTACATTGGGGGAAGTATGGATGAAGGCATAACTGATATCGGTTTGGATGAGCCGGGTGCTGTATACGTGACCGGGACAACTCAATCTGACGATTTCCCTTTGCAGAATGCCCTTGATTCGATCTACAATGGTCATGGTGACGCCTTTGTGGCAAAACTCAGTCCCAACGGAGATAGTTTGATTTTTAGTACGTATTTCGGAGGGCACAATAGTGATGAAGGCAACGCTCTCGCGCTGGATGATGCGGGAGCAATCTATCTCGGCGGATATACCAGCTCCTGGAGAGATTTTCCATTGTTGAATGCTGTTGATACAAGTAACCAGGGTGCTGACGACGCCTTTGTCTCGAAACTCACTAGCGATGGAGCCAGTATTGTGTACAGCACCTACCTTGGAGGCAAAGGGTATTCCCCCGCAGTGGACTTGGTAGTCGATAGCGCCGGGTATGCGTATGTGGTTGGTCTTTCGTATGGTTCTGATTTCCCCCAGGTGAACGGTATTCCCCCGGCGTCTTTCGACCAGGAGAACGGCTTTCTCGTGAAACTGTCGCCGACATGTTACCCCATCGTATTCAGTACACTGCTGAGTTCCTCGCTGCCCGACCGAGCAGTAGGTGTAGACATCGACGGCCAAGGCTTCGCATACGTGACTGGTTCGACGTGGGGAGACGACTTCCCGGCAGTCAATGCCTACGATTCTACTCACAACGGCGGCTATGACGATGTATTCATCGCCAAGTTGACTGGCGGTGGGTGCTGCTCGGGAATCCGTGGCAACATCAACAGCGACTTTGGTGATCAGATCAATGTTGAGGATATGACGACACTGGTCACCTATCTTTTTGCTGCTGGTCATGAGCCGGCGTGCGTAAGCGAGTCAGATGTCAATGCTGATGGAGCGCGTAACCTGCAGGACTTGACGGCGCTGGTGGCGTACTTGTTCTCAGATGGACCAGCACCGATTGCGTGTCCGTGATGGCTTCGCCATGCGAGCGGTGGGCCACCGGTGTCGTTTTCAGGAAGACCCCACCATAAATGGTGGGCCACCCACCAGGGATCTCAGGGATTCAAGGGCATGGGCACTCTGTGTTTAGCTACACATCGGAGCGCTGGCCTACTCCTCCAGTTCCACGCCTAAACCATCGGCGAGGCGGTTGATGTAGTTGAAATACCCGGTCACCTGTACTACATCGTGCAGCATGGTATCATCCATCCCGATCGCCCGCAACCCGTCCACATACTCCCGCGTGATCGTGTGCGCCCTCAGGGTGATGCGTTCGGCGTAGTCCAGGATGAAGCGGTCGAGCTGGTCCAGTTCGGCGGTGCGCCAGTCACTCACCAGCGCTTCTTTGAGGCTGTCCGGGGCCTCGGAGTCGACGGACCGCAACGCGGCCCAGTGGTGCTCAATTCAGTAGTGACACTGGTTCAGGCCCGAGACCATAGTGGCAATCATCTCGCGCTGCCGACGTGACAGCGGCGACTTGGCGAACATGATGGCGCGATAGAAGTCCATGTGCGCTGCCATCGCACGAGGGTTCGGTCCGGCGATGCGGACGATATTAGCCGGGGTTTTGTTGTCGCCGCCGTACTTATCATAAAGAGAGCGTAGCTTCTCAGAGGCGTCCTCGTATGAGATATAGTCGATAAA
>WJKG01000258.1 GCA_014729205.1 candidate division GN15 bacterium
GGGCCCGCCTGGGCTATGTTATCCTTCATCTACCGGAATTCGCGGGTAACCCCTGGGCGGCGGTCAACCCCTTCGCTGGCGAGAGTGTTGGTATCGCGGGACTCAATGTCTACGCCGGTTTGTTGCTGGCGATGGTGAGCGCGTGGATCTGGTGCCGGGTGAAGGGCCTGGATGTGCTGGATACATTTGATCTCTTTGCACCGGCGTTCGCTCTGGGTCTGGGTCTGACCCGGATCGGGTGTTTTCTCAATGGCTGCTGTTTTGGTACGCCCTGCGACCTGCCGTGGGCCGTTGCGTTTCCTTTCGGCTCGATCCCGTACGCCTTTTTCGGCGCTACGCCATTGCACCCCGCCCAGCTTTACAGCTCGGTGTATGGGTTCGTGCTCTTTGGACTATTACATCTGCTGTTAACGCGCCGCGCGTTCGCCGGGCAGGTAGCTGCAGTGCTGCTGATGGTGGAGGCCGGGGCGAGATTCGCTATCGAGTTCGTTCGGTACTATGAGACGACAATGCATGCCCCGCTGGGATTCTGGAACCCGACCTACAACCATCTGGTCGCGCTCGGGCTGTTCGTGACGGGAGCCGCGATCTACCTGTCTCGACGGCGCAACCGGGATCAGTCGCCACCGGAGGGCGAGTAGAGTATGGTACCGTACTGCCCGACAATCCATCCGAACGATTGATCAACGAAGAAGACATCGAACAAGAACCAGTCATCGATACCACCGTACTGCGGAATCCATGTCTGGCCGCCATCGGTTGTGTGCAGAATGGTACCTTCTTCGCCGACCAGCCAGCCGACGGAGTTGTTGACGAAATGTGCGCTCAGCAGGGTCTTGTCGGTATTGCTGGTCTGGGTTTGCCAGGTAGTGCCGCCGTCGGAAGTGTGCAGAATGAGCCCTCCCTCACCGACCAGCCAGCCGGTGGAACGATCAACGAATTTCACGCTCCACAGGTCGCCATAGGTTCCCAGGGAGACCACCGTCCACGACTGTCCTCCATCGGTTGTCAGAAGAATGGCGCCGAAATTACCGACTATCCAGGCATGTTCGTTGTCAATCACTGAAATGTCGGTGAGATTGTAAGATACGATATCACTGGTGAAACTCCAGGTGGATCCACCGTTAAAGGTATAGCCAACAGTTCCACTGCGTCCGATGGCAATGCCGCTGTCAGCGCTGGAGAATCCCACTCCCCACAGGTCAACAGTGACACCGCTGGTCTGCTCGGTCCACAGTTCACCTCCGTTGCTGGTATTGAGAATGAGCCCGTCGGCGCCGACTGCCCAGCCATTGGTGGCATCGGCGAAGTCCAGGCCCTGCAGGAATCCGAAATCCAGCTCCGGGTATAGCTGCCAGGTAGTACCACCATCGACCGTCTTGATCAGGTAGCCCGATTGATCCTGTCCGCCAAGGATGCCGACCGCCCAGCCGAGCTTGTTGTCGTAGAAATGGACACTTCGCAGGTCCTTGTCGAAGGGTGACTCCTGCTCCAGCCAGCTGAAGACTGAAAGAGTGCAGGTAACGAGCTGGGGCGGGTTGGCCGCATTGCTCGAACTGATACGTACCCGTCCGGTCTGGGAGCCGACAGACGCCTGCGGCAAGTCAATGGTGAACTGCACGGTATCGGGAGTGGTCCCGCTATCGTCAGGGACCGTAATCCATGGCACCAGGGGTTCAACCTTGAAATCGAAGTCTTCGATCGGGTCATTGGTTGTTACAACAAACTGCTGATTGGCGATTGCGGTGGATTCTCGGGTTGCCACATACGAGAAGAACCTCGGAGATACTTGAATCACCGAGCCAATATCAACGGTTACCGGAATGGTGCGTGTGATGCCGACCGGATCAGTCGAGGTCAACGTGATAGTACCGGTGCTCGTCCCGGGCTGCAGATCATTGGAGAAGACCTTGATGAAGAAGCTGTCCGGGGCTGTTCGAGGTCCGGTAGGGATATCGATCCAGTTCTTGTCGGCTGAGAGGCGGTACTCAATTGTATCGATGTCATCGACACCGACCTGTACATAGGTATTGGGAGCTGAGCTGCCGAAGAAGGCCTCGAATTCAAGGGCGCCGGGGTTGGGCACGAGCATGGGGCGAACGGGGTCATTGCCCGACTCGGAACAGCCGAGGGCCAGAAGTAACAAAAGCGACAGAAGCCAGGTCATCGGTAGTATGGTGGTTCGCATCCTCATGAAGCTCCTCTAAAGAGACCGCGAGGTTGTATCGCGGGCAGCGATCATCCGTGTTGCCTTCGGGTAAGCTCAGCATCGATCGAGCCATCCGCACACCAGACGGGTCTCCCGATCTAAACTGTAAACGTTCCCGAATGGAATTTAGTTCAATTGTTGGAGGTCGGCAAGAAAGCCGTGGCAGACAGTAACAAGCACGAGCCGGCCGCCGGTAAGCTTTCCGGCACGACCGGCGGGCGCTGGACTACTTAGTGGCGACCAGGCGCGGAGTGATGAGTATCAGCAGATCGGTCTGCTCAGTAGTTGTGGTCTTGTGCTGGAAAACGCGGCCCAAAAGGGGAATAGAACCGAGCAGCGGTACCTTCTTGGTGGTGACTCGCTCCGCCTCTTTCATGAGACCACCGATACCAAGCGACTCGCCCGCCTTCACACGGACGGAGGAAGTAACATCACGCTTGGAGGTAATCGGTCGCTGATTGTCGACCGGCCCGGTGTAACCGAGAATTTCTTCCACTACGGAATGAACATCGAGCAGGATTGAGGAGTCCCTGGTGACCCGTGGGACAACTTCGAGCGACAGACCAACATCGAGGTCCTCGAAAGTGACGATGTCCTGAATGACCGCGCCCTCGGTGAAGCGGTTGACAGTCTGAATGGGAATGGTGGTCAACACTTCAATGCGTGCCGCCTGATTGGAAGTCGTGGTCACGCGAGGATTGGACAGCAGCCGGGAATTGCCATTCTGAATGAGATAGTCGAGAATGACACTCACCTCTGCAGCCGTCAGCTTCCCCCAGGTCCACTTGCCATCATCGAGCGGGTGCGAGGCGAAGTTCCGCTCAATTGTGGCACCATCGTCGTCTTGTTCGCCTTCAAGACCGCCGATGGTGACGTTGAGTCGGTCAGGGAAGTTGATTCCCAGCCGGCTCTCCCCTGTTAGACTGGTTTCGATAACCCGAGCCTCGATTTCCACCAGCGGGCGGGCATAGTCAGCCTTGGCGAGTACCTGATGTACACGCTGCAGGGTCTTTGGTGATGCGGTCACCTGAATCATCTCATCCCAGGCAGGGGCGCCTTCCTGCGTCTTGCCCGAGAGAGTCTTGACTGTACCCCGGTCACCGACCATGTCGGACACAAGTCGCTCAGCGGCATCGGCACTGAGGTACTGCAACTTGATCAGTTCGGTTCGCGACTGTAACTGGTGCTTTTCGGACGCGGATTTCACCACGATGACTTCATCAGAGACATACCAGTCGGCGCCGACCGATGCGGTGACGACATTGAGGGCGTTGATGAGCGTGACCTCGCGAAGCGATACGGTCACATTCCCGGTCACCGAACTGGACAGCGAGAGATTCAGCCCACCCTGTGTGGCCAGCAGCCTTAAGACATCGCCGGCAGTAGCATCCTCAACCGACAAGGTGATAGTAGTCTTGTCAAGAGCTTCCAGATTAGTGGCATTTCCAGTAGTGTGTGCGGCGAAACCGATAAGCAGTATAAGAGCCGCCAAGAGAGCTCGATACAAGGTGAATCGCATCATTGGTCTCCATTGAGTTTCAATGTCTTCTTCTGGTCGCCCTTCTTGAGAAGTACCGCCTCGGGATCGATGCGGGCAACCGTCCACCCCTCCACAACGGCTTGTGGACCAGCGAGTTTGCCGTTGATAATCGCCATGCGCTGCTCACCAACCGACGAGATCCCTGAAAGCTTGAAGGGCTGTCGAGTGGGTTGCTTGTCATCCGGCTTTTTTGTGATTCGTGGCTCTGGGTGACCGGCAAAGGGATCGCGATGCCATCTTAGGTCCGGGAAGTCTTTCATGGCGGGTTTGTCGCTCTCGCGGGTTTTGTGCTGAAGCTGAGCTTGCACTATGGAGTCTGCCATGGACTGCACCGAAGATGTGACTTCGGGCTGCGACCCAGAGGATGATCTCTTGCGATCTGCGAACGGGTTATTCCAGATGCCCCAGATAATGGCGGCGACCAGGATACCGTACATCAGGTGCTTACGCTTCTTCTCGGTCATGGCAAAGCCTCCCCCTCGTTACCGGCCATGAGGACATCCAGATGAACATTGAAGTAGACTTCCGGGTAGGCGGGGCGCTCATATTGCAGGGCCGCTGAATGAACGGCACTGATGGTTGGCTCTGCACTCAGCGCGGACAGGAATTCGCCGATATCGTCGTACTGGCCTCGTCCCTCGAGGGTCACGCCGATGGAACTGACGGTACTCCCGAATTGGGGATCGTTAATTTGCTCTAGTAGCGGCTTGAGGTCCAGTCCAAAGTCGATGAGCGTCAAGCGATGGCTCTCTGCCATATTACCAAGGCGCTGCTGAACTTGCTCCGCCCGAGCCGGGTTGGCAAGAGACTGCTGGAAGTAGTCCCATTTCTGGTTCAACGACTGAAACTCATTGGTGACCTCGTGGGCGGTCTCCAGATGACGGCAGTAGCGCTGTATGCGAGACGATGCTTCGGCTTGCACATCGGTGAGCTTCTGGGTTCTTGCGCTGGTAGGTTGATACCAGAACTGGAACCAGGCAAGGGCCACAATGACGAGTATCAGTGTCGGCGCCAGGGCTTTGAGCATGCTGGTGGAGTGTTTCATCGCCCCACCTCCACTTCGACTGCAAAATGAACAGTCCGTTCGCCGAACTGCTCGGTCGTGTTCTTTGAAAGCAGGTCCACCCGTCCGATTCCCTCGATGGACTTCAGGTCGACCAGATAGGCGTAGAGCGCGGATTCATGGTGTCCCTGCCCTGAGGTTACCTGCCCTTTAACCGTCAGGATACAACCACCGCCGGGTTCGGCTGTCATGCGTATGTTGTCAAGGGCGATGCCGTCGCGGGCCACACTTGAGAGCACCTGTAGAGCGTAGCGCATACCGGGATCCGGCTGCCGGTCGAACGGTTGCAAATCGCCGCGCAGCATACCAGCCTGACGCGTAGTCTGGTTCAGTTCTGTGATAAGCGGGTGTTGCTCCAGGTTTGCTACCTGCGAGAGCTGTACGTTTACGAGCGTATCGGTCTGCCGATAGTCCAGGTATTGAAGGGCACTTATCACGACCATGGCCAGCAATCCCGCAGCCAGTGCCACAGAACCGCTGCTTTTGATCCGGGCGACACGACGCGCCTGTTCGACCTGCCTCGGCAGCAGATTCAGCAGAGAATCCACCTGTCCAACCGGCGGCAGAAGTGAGCAGAGCGAGCAGTATTGGCTGCTTAGTTGATGAATGCCGGTCTGCTCAAGATGCTGCTCTATGTAGCTTGGTGAAGCGATCCCGACCGCGCGAGCGCCCAGTTCAGTATCGACGTATAGATTGATCTCTTCGTCGTAGGACGGCGGCAAGCACAGATAGACCGTCTGGATGTGGCGGTCGGGTGTCTGCCCTAAATAGTAATCGAGCGCATCGCGAATGATACGCCTCATATCGCCGAATACACGCGGATTCGTCTGGTCAGCGGACTGACCATCTGTAGTTGCCTCTGGATTGAAGTCTGCCGACGGCAGCGAATCAACAACGGTCTCCCTGTAGAACTCCTGCTGTCCCTTGCGATAGAAAGCAGTTTCCAGCACGTTGTCACGAAGCCTGACGAGGAGTGTATCTTCCTCAGTGAAGGTATTGCCTACTCTCGATAGCCAGAGCTCAGCCTTCTGCCCCGAGGATGTAATGAGCGTGACATT
The DNA here is from genome assembly GCA_014729205.1 of candidate division GN15 bacterium. Taxonomy (GTDB): domain Bacteria; phylum Zixibacteria; class MSB-5A5; order GN15; family FEB-12; genus WJKG01. The sequence continues at coordinate 5,871 of WJKG01000258.1, forward strand.
GGCCAGCCACTTGCCGAACATGCGCTGGATGAATACCGGCCAGGTATCTCCCAGAGCCAAGGCGTGGATTTCGAGCGTGGGCACTCCGGCTCGTTCGATTCTGTCGATCTGCTTGAAGCTGAACAGGCCACGTCGAATGTCAAAAGGAAACACGTGCTTCGCCTGCGACTTGACCACGGCCGGAAGTTCCTTCGCCGGAACCTCGGGGACAAAGAACGAGCGTTGAAGCATTTCCGGACCCGAAACCAGCAGATGCACTTCGTGCGGACGGTCACCATTCAAGGTCCAGAATTCGTCGAACCATCCAGCCAGACGGTCCGGTTCTCCGTAGCCAATCGGCACCCGCTGATGCACCCATTCCGAGCGTTTGCGTCGCGAGTGCGGTGTAGCGGTCCACTGAGCCCACGTCTCCGAGATCTCAAAGGTAACGAGACACCGATTGTACCCGCGCGGGATTCGCAGAGGCGTGGATTGCGACTGCTGGTCCTGCTGGTTGGCCTCTTGAGGTTGTGTTGTCGGCTCGGAGTACATGCTGTCAGCTTCCCGTGTTGAACGTCACGACAGACCCATCGCTGAAAGTGACGGTGATGTCAGTGGTGTACATTTCTACCGAAGAACCGAACCCCGATCTGATGTCGCGGAAGTTCTGGACTTCGATCGTTTCGCTGCCCGACGGGCTGATATCGACATTCGGGCTAATGGCTATCGTATCTCCAGTGCCACCTCGGGGCCACCAGGAATTGAATTTCGTACCGCGCAGCTTCAGTCGTTCGAAGTATGCATCGGGAGTATGAGTATACGCCAGTATCAGCCAAGAGATGGTAACGTCGGACGTGCCAGTGTTCTGGATGTCGAACTCAAATTCGTCGCCCGAACAAGAAGCTGAGCTACCTACATACTCAAGGTCACCCTGCGCCTGGGGTCCCTGGCCACCACCGCCACCGCCTCCTTCATCGGCAGCCCAGAGAGCGCCGGGGAAGCGCAGCGTTACATAGGAGGTCCCGCCGGGCAGCACTGAGACGACAGCTGCGACGGTATCATCGGTGACGGTGTAGACGGCTTCGACCGGGTGGTTGCCAATGGGGACGGTAGAACTGAAGACCGCTCGCCCCGCCGTATTGCTGGCAAGCATTGAGTCCTTGGTGCCGCCTGCGCCATTGGGGTAGCTGAGAGTAACCTGTATTGACGATGCGCTGTCGCCGGGCGGGTTCCCGGCCCCATCAGTCAAGTACACCTGAACGCTATTGGCGAGCAGGTCGGACGTAGAGTTGGCGAACTGGCGGGTGAGCGTGTCCGGACTGCCACCGGTAGAGCGAATGGTGACCCCGCCGGAGTAGCTGTAGCCGGTGCCCCAGGCGTCGCGTTTGAAATCGTCGGACGCTTCACTGAAGGCACCGGCAATGTA
>WJKG01000259.1 GCA_014729205.1 candidate division GN15 bacterium
AAGCTTTTTGTATTCCTTCGGTGTTATGAATTCTCCGCGCTTGTTGAAGAACTTCAAGGCATTCCAGGGGGCCGGGTTATGCGAGGCGGTGACACAGATACCGCCGCTGGCCTCGAGATCCTTGACAGCGATTTCGACTGTCGGTGTGGGGACTACGCCGATGTAGATCACCTTCACACCAGTGGAAACGAGCCCGGAGACTACGGCATGGGCAATCATCTCGCCCGATGGGCGAGGGTCCCGCCCAACCACGACCGTTCCCCTTTTGAGCAGGGTACCGAACCCAGCGCCGTAGGTGGCAGCCAAGGCGGGAGTTAGCCCCTTGCCGATTATCCCGCGAACACCGGATACTGATTTGACCAATACCTTAGATCCCATAGTTCCTCTTTTTATTAATGTCGTAAGACTTACTCATTCCTTGAAAGAATAAGCTCTTGACAGGAAAAAACAACCCTGTTGGTGCATAGTCAAAGAACACCAGCAAGGCCAGATTTGATCCTGCATTTGTCACTCAACCGGGTAAGCATATACGGCCGATTGAGCCGCACTTGAGATCCAGCTCTACGTTGTGGGGGCCAGAAGAGTCTTCTTCATAACTGAATGCAATCGCCGATTGGAAGCAAGAATCTCGTCGTCGAAAACAGAGTAATTACTGCCATCAAGTCGAGTCACCTTACCACCTGCTTCGCGGACTATCACGACCGCTGCGGCAGTGTCCCATGGATGGAGCTTGAATTCCCAGAAGGCATCGATTCGTCCCGTTGCCAGCCAGCAAAGGTCCATCGCAGCCGAGCCGGGTCGTCGTACCGCCTGGGCTCGTTTGACCATACGGGAGAACAGCCCCAGGTTGTTCTTGCGGGCTGTAGCGACATCATAGGCAAACCCTGTCGCCAGTAGTGCCCGGTGCAACTTCGTTTCCTCGGAAACCTGGATTCGCCTGCTGTTCATGTGCGCCCCGATACCCTGCCCGGCAGAAAACAGCTCATTGCGCTCAGGATCATAGACAGCCCCGGCGATCGGATCGCCGTGATAGAGAAGCCCGATCGAAACACAGTACATGGGGAAACGATGCGCGTAGTTAACGGTTCCGTCCAGAGGATCTATTACCCAGAGAAACTCCGATTGCTCCTGCTGGTCGGTGCCCTCTTCGGCGAGTATATCGTGCTCTTTAAACCGCTTTGTGATCTTGTTGACAATGTACCGCTCGGACCTGGTGTCATACTCAGTCACGGGGTCGATCCTGCCCTTGTAGCGGACATTGTGCTGTTTGTTGAAGCCACGCTTAAGGAGGCTACCGGCTCCGATGGCTGTATCACAGGCAAAGGTAACGAAGCTGCGAATGGCTCTCTTGCTCAGGTCGCTGTTTCTCATGTTGTCTTGGCTGCCTCGGCGGCTTTGGAGAACTCCCGGCTAAACTGCATTTGGTACAAGGTATGGTAAATGCCGCCCTTATTCAACAACTCTGTGTGGGTTCCAATCTCTCGCACCTGGCCATGATGGAGCACGATGATCTTGTCCGCGTTCTCGATTGTCGACAAACGGTGGGCTATCACGACTGAAGTCCTTCCCTTGAGCAGCTCCTCGAGCGCATCCTGGATCAACAACTCTGTCTCCGTGTCGACGGAGCTGGTTGCCTCATCGAGAATGAGAATATCCGGGTCAAAGGCCAGCGCACGAGCGAACGAGAGAAGCTGCTTCTGACCGGTGGACAAGGTGGAGCCGCGCTCTTTAACCTCGGTATGGAGGTCATCGGGGAGGCCGTTGAGGAAGCGGTCAAAGCCAACCCGGCTCAATGCCTCCCTCACCTTCTGGTCACTGATATCGGTATTCCGCAGACGGACATTGCCGGCGTAGTCGCCAGAGAACAGAAAGACATCCTGCAGCACAAGTCCCAGATGCGAGCGCAGCTCACTAACGGTCATTTTGTTTATCTCAACGCCATCGAGTCGTACCGCCCCTTTCTGATAGTCATAGAATCGGAACAGGAGCGATACCAGCGAACTTTTCCCGGCCCCTGTGGATCCAACAATGGCGGCGCGCTCGCCCGGTTCCACAGTGAAGTTGATGTCTTTGAGGACCCAGTCATCGTCGTTGTAGGCGAAGTGAACGTGGTCGAACTCGATCTTGCCGTCGAAACGCTTAATGTGCGCTGGCGCGGTTGGATCCGCAATGGCCTCTTTGGTATCCAGCAGTTCGAAGATGCGCTCGGAAGCCGCCATGGAATTCTGGAGGATATTGTACTTTTGCGAAAGATCTCGGATCGGCCGATAGAACTGCTCCACCAGTTGGATGAATGCGACCAGTTCACCGAATGTAAGGGTACCTTCATATATACGCACACCGCCGAAATAGAGTAACAAGCCAAGCGACACGGCACCAATGATCTCCACCACGGGAAAGAATACAGCGTAATAGTAGATTTGACGGTGGTGCGCCTTCCGCAGCGAGTCATTGATCTCGTCGAACCGATCCCAGGTGCGTTGCTCTTGATTGAACAACTGCGTCACGGTCATGCCACTGATATGCTCCTGGGTGAAGGCGTTGGTGCGGGCCAGTCGTGTACGGACATCGCGGTACGCCCGACGCACCTTAATGCGGAACAGGAAACTCACCCCAAGCAGTACCGGCAGGACCAGGAACGTAATGAGCGCCAGTTCCCAGTTGTAGTAAAGCAATGCAGCGACAATGAGCACAAGGGTAACGATATCACCAATAATGGCCACAACCCCTGATGAGAACGTCTCATTCAGTGCGTTGACATCGTTGGTAACACGTGTCACGAGTCGCCCCACCGGATTACGGTCGAAGAACGCCAGATGCAGTCGCTGGAGTTTACTGTAGATCTCCATGCGGATCTTGTGCAGCACGCGCTGTCCGAGCAATTGCATGAGGAACTGCTGGCCGTAACTGGTAAACAGGATGACCAGTATCACCCCGACGAAGATGAGTGCCAGGGTCCCCAGGCCCTCGAGATCGCCGGTCTTGATGTAGTCATCGATACCAATCTGTGTCAGAAAGGCCATCGATACTCGCAGCCCGGATGACGCCAGTAACAGCACAGTGGCAACTACCACCATCCATTTGAACGGCTTGACGTAGCGCAACAACCGTTTCATGAGCCGGCTGTCATAGGCCTTACCGAGCGCCACCTCTTCATGGTACTGGGAGCTCTTCATTACAGCCTCTCCAGTTCTTCTTCCAGCAATTGGGAGCGATACAGTGAGGCATAGGCACCATCGCGGCTCATCAGTTCCTCGTGGGTACCGCGCTCGGCGATCTTGCCGGCCTGCAGATAGATGATCTGATCAGCATCCTTTACCGAGGCCACCCGGTGAGAGATGACGATAGCGGTTCTCTTGCTCAGCACCGACTTGATCCGCGCGTTGATTTCACGCTCGGTCTCGGTGTCGACAGAACTGGTGGCATCATCGAAGATGATCAACCCTGGTTCAATAAGGATGGCACGAGCAATGGCGGCTCGCTGCTTCTGGCCGCCGGACAGCGTAATGCCGCGCTCACCCACCATGGTATCGAACTGATCGGGGAAGTGATCTACGTCTTTGGCCAGATCAGCCGTATTGGCAGCCTGCAGGACGATATCTTTGGCGGCGTCGTTGCGACCGTAGGCGATATTCGCCCCCACCGTATCTGAGAACAAGAAAGGCTCTTGTGGCGCGAATCCGATTTGCCGGCGGAGGGAGGGGATGTCCCAGTCATTGATGTCTCGCTCGTCGATGAATATCTGGCCTGGTTCCACCGGATATAGCCGCGCCAGCAGTGACACTAACGTGGTTTTGCCCGATCCGGTCGGTCCGACGATTCCAACCGTCTCCCCCGGTTCGATGACAAATGAGATATCGGTGAGCACTGGTGCGTCGCCATATGAAAAAGACAGATTACGAAATTCAACGCGCCCCTGCATCTTCTGGCGATATGTGGATTGGCCGCCATTCTCAACGTCCGGTTTGGTGTCCAGTACCCGGTTAATCCTGTCAAGAGAGGCCGTTCCTCGTTGATAGAGCGACACGACCCAACCCAGAGCAAACATGGGCCAAAAGAGCATATTCAGATAGGCCAGGAAGGCTACCATCGTTCCCAGGGGGATGACACCGTCAATGACCTGCTTACCGCCAAAATAGAGAACGACCACATTTAGCGTCGCCGCCAGGAAGAACAGGAAGGGTATGAAGAACGCCTGAATGCGGGCGTAATCCATGTTGAGCTCCACGTACTTCTGTGACATTTTGTCGAAATGCTCAATCTCGTGGTCTTCCTGGCGATAGGCTCGGACGACACGAATCCCCGAGAGGTTCTCTTGCGCCGTTGCGGTCAACTCCGAGAAATGCTCCTGAATGCGCTGGAAGCGCTGATGGATGGCGTTGCCGAGACGATTCACGGCAATGGGAAAGATGACCATCGGCCCGATAGCGTACAGCGTCAGCTTGGGCGAGAGTGTGATCATCAGCGTCACCGCAACAGCCATGGAGACAAGAGTATTGCCGATATACATGATCCCAGGACCGATCATCATGCGGACCGCTTCGAGATCGTTGGTGGAGCGGGCCATCAAATCACCCGTTCGGCTGTTTTGGTAGAACGACGGTGAGAGCTTCAACAGATGCGCGAACAAATCACCGCGGAGGTTGTACTCTATCCAGCGTGACATCCAGATGATGGTCCGTCGCATGGAGAACCGGAAGACGCCGGCAAGGACGGCAGCACCTATTCCCAACAGCACCCAGTCACGGATTTCGGAGGGTGCGGCTCCCTTTTCGAGCAGATCGAAGACAATCTTGGTGATGTACGGAATGGTCATGACCAGCGAGTTGGTGCAAATGATTGCCAGTGCACCCAGTATCAGATATCGCTTGTACTGCCGGAAGTACCCGAGGATCTGTCTGAAGCGTTCTTTGAAGGGTGTCTTGCGTTGCTTCTCGGTCATGCCTATTCAGCTCGATTTGAAGTCAAAAAAGCCGCCCGAAGGCGGAACCTACATACCAGATTTACTATAACAGCGACCGAGAATCAATAGTTCAGCATATTGCCGAACAGATGAATAGCCTCGATGTCCAGTCGAGCAATCATGTCGAGCAGCGGGAGTCCGCAGTAGATGATCTGCCCATCGCCGATTCGCGAAACCGAGAGCAGGGCCGCACCGGTTGGCGTGGCCAGCACTCGTTCGGCAGGGGCAATCACAGCGGCAGAAACGGTACGCTGGCGGTAGAAGTGGGACAGCAAGCCTTTGGTGGTGATGCGGTACGGCATCGACATCACGCGAGCAGGATTGATCAACTCCTCGATGTCCTCCTGGTCGGCCAGCTCCAGACCCGGCGTGAACGCCACCGGGAGCACGTTACGAGGCCAGTCTTCCGGCTGACCCATCAAGACAAGCGAGCCACCGTGCTTGAGATAGGTCTCCAGGCGGTCCTTGGCCGATGGCAACGAGGGGTAGTTATCGGCCGCACCGGAGCCTATGACGATGACCTCGTAGACATCCAGATTGCCTGTGATCAGGGTGCGGTCAGTGAGGGGTTGGAAATTGACATTGGCCATTCGCAGCACGTCCTCGAGCTGGCCAGTGCTGTCAGGCAGGAAGCCCACGGTCACGCTCCTGGGCACCTTGCATTCGGCTATACGAATACGGGCAGTATCGACTGCGACTGTCCGATCATCGATGGTGAGTCGAATGACCTGGTGCTGAATGCCGAGTTCGAACAGATTCGATATGGAGAATGGTATGCGTACCACTTCCAGGGTCTTTCCTCGCTCGAGCGGGACATTCTGGCGATATGCCCCGGCGAACAGACCGCGCGGCGTCTCCAGATTGAGCCGCACTTCGCCGGCATAGGTCGAAGGCTTGGTGATCATCACCCGCCAGTTCATGGAGGCCACCATGCGGTCAACATCGAGGTCAGGTACGGGTGGCACAAAGAAGTAGGCCGGCTCGAAGCGAACATCTATCTCAGGTTTGGTCCATATGGGCAGGACGCTTCGGATGCCGACCGGGGTGGCACCATAATGGAGCTGGGCCGTGAACAGCAGCGATTCCGGCTGCCGGGCGGTGAGACGCTCCGGCTCGATATCGACCAGGTATTCCTTCTCATAGGATTGATGCGGTGCAATGCGCTTGCGGTGTGCATCGAGAAGGGTGGCGGTCGAATCCCAATAGGGATGGAACTTGATCTCGGACAATTCGACCGGCTGAGGGCCATTTGACGATACGGCAATACGATACTTCACCACACCGCCGTGCGGTGTGTCACGGCGAAGTATAGTTCCGCTCCAGTTGAGGCCGACCGCATTGAGAGTTGCGTGTTCAGCTCGTTCGAACAGTGCCTGGAGGTAGCGGCGGTATGGAGCCGGAAACCCGGCCACAGACCCTATAGAAGGCGGCTCCATCAGCTGCGTGAGTTGTTTATAGCCCTTCACGAGTAGTTCCGTACGGGCTTTTCCCATCGCAAAGCGAGCGGCTTTGAAGGAGCTGATGAAGTCGTTCGCCAGTTTGGTGTATGTGCGCTGTTGTGGGCCGGGTGCAAATGTGACCTCAATATTGTCGAGCAGGCGGAATGTCTCCAGTCCGGACAGGAACGTAGCCTGTGGCGCGGTGGATTCGACCTGACTGTGCAGGAGCCGGTAGACTGTAAGGTGCCGGCCAACATGCTCTGGCGGTGTGTAGTTCGAAAAGAGCTTCGGTACTTCTCGCCATATCCGTTCGCGATAACGCTGGTTGAGTTCGCGAGTGTTGATTACGACCCGTTTGTCAGACTGCACTTGGTCTTTTGGTTCAGTGATCTGGTAGATCCGAGAAATTGTGAAGAGTTCTCCGGGTTCTCCCGGCAGCGCTTTCAGTGTATCAACAAGGTGCGACAGCAGCGTATCAGGTCGGCTGGCACCAACGAGGACGATATCGGGTTTGCGGTCTGCCAGCAAGTGGGTGACCAGTGAATCCATGGCTGTTGTATCGGGAGGCAGGAAGTACCGATACGCGTATATCTGAGCTTTGTCTACCTGGGAGAGTTGCTGGCGCCAGATGGTGCTTATCTTGAGATTAACGAGGTCGATCCGACAACCGACGGCATCATTCAAGTAGTACAATGTCGGCCAATCGATATCCTCTTCGTACTCGTACAGGTACAGTACGCGTACATCGCACAGGGCGTAATCGATATCGCTTGCTGTCGTCTGGCTGGCGGCCATGGCCAGTCCGGCCATGAGCAGCAAAACGAGGACGAACAGGCGACGGAAGTTGGCGGATCGCATCATGCTGTGAATATATCCGAGCGGATTCCCTAAAGTCAATTTTGAAAACCGCAGTTGAAGTCGATTGACGGCGGCAAAACAAAACGGGCCACCGGTGATGGCCCGTTGAGCAACTCGATCGACATCTGCATCGAGATCAGATGATCTGCTTCTCGCGGAGCTTCTCGAACAGCTTGTCTGCCAGTTCCTCGGGTGTCTCGCCCTCGATCTTCTCCCCTTTGGGGCGTGGAGGTGGCGGCGTCACTTTGACCGTCTTGGTGCCAGAGTTGGCGCCCACAGCGGAGACTTCGACACCTATATCGGCGGCGCTCCACTTGGTGATTGTCTTCTTTTTGGCGGCCATCTTCCCTTTGAGCGAGGGCAGGCGCGGCTCGTTAATCTCCTTGACGACCGACACCACTGCCGGCAGGGTCAACTCGACGACATCGAAACCATCCTCGGTCTGACGGTGCACCACGGCCTTGCCGCCGTCAACGGAGTCGAACTTCTTCACGAACATCGCCTGCGGTGCATCCAGAAGAGCCGCCACCGCACCCGGCACCTGTGCCGAATCGGAATCGACAGCCTGCTTACCGGCCAGCACCAAATCGAAATCACCCAGCTTCTTCAAGCCGGCTGAGAGGATCCTGGCAAGAGCCTGCGGATCCGATCCCTCAAAGGCATCATCGGTCAGTAGATAAGCCTCGTCGACACCGAGTGCGAGGCAGTCACGAAGGGCGGACTCTGTGCGATCGGTTCCGACCGATATAACCA
>WJKG01000260.1 GCA_014729205.1 candidate division GN15 bacterium
CTGTTGATCAGTGAGGACTTTCCAACACCCGATGACCCCAGAAACGCCGCGGTCTTTCCAGCAGAGATTGAGGCATGCAGGCTGTCGACATTCTCGCCGGTAACGGCGCTGACGGCGTGGATTGTAACGGCGGGGGCGGTTTGCTCCACCTGATCGATTCGTTCGGGGAGATTGTGGCACAAGTCCGTCTTGTTCAGAACGATCTCGGGAGTGGCGCCTGAGTCCCAGGCGACAGTCAGATAGCGTTCGAGCCGCCGCAGATTGAAGTTGCCATCGAGCCCCATAACCAGAAACACGATATCGACATTGGCAGCAACTACTTGTTCGATGGCTTGGTTGCTTGGGCCGGCGGCCTGTCGCGAGAAGGATGAGCGACGCGGGAGCACCGTATCGATCATTACCCAATCGGCGCCGGTTTCACCATGAATCAGAACCCAGTCGCCCACAGCCGGGTAGGCGTCGGCCAAGTCTGCGTGATGGCGAAATCGGCCGCTGATGCGTGCTGAGAAAGCGCCCTGGGTATTCTGTACTACCCATCGCTCGCGATGCTGCTGTATGACGCGTGCGGGAGTGAGGTTATTGGTCGTATTTCCGTTGGCGTGAGCCTTGAAATAGTCATTCCATCCCAGTGTATGTAAGTCCATCGCTACGTATTCCCGTATTGGTTTGACGCCGCGGATTAGGTCTCGATACTGCCTGGATGTACTCCGAGGCAAGCCCATACCACAGCGACTCTTAACTCCGTTGTGTTGATAGATTCTGTGTGGGGATGTACGCCGGTATCTCTGCTTCGAGTGTGAGACTATAAACCTGATGTCGGCTCGACCACCCTGAGATCCAGGATGGTGTGTAAACCTGAACGGCTACTCAGTCAGCTGGTCCGAAACCGGACGCACTCTACCCCGATCATATGTCACAAGATCTACTGTCATCGGTTGGTGCCTCCTTTCGGACCGAAGTTGCTGTTTGTGGCCGTCGGGCGACCGTTGCATGATTGAATATACCAGACGAGACTATTCTGTCAAAGGTTTCATTTCTCTTGCAACATCATTGAAAGCTCTTCTTCACCAGATCGACAAGACTTCCGGCCTTCAGCACCTCTATCAGGTACTCACCAAGTGGCGTGAAGGTCACCGTCTTGCTGCTGCCTCCCTCGCTCCATTCGAGGCGACCTTGCTTTAAATCCGCGTCAATCTCCGAAGCAAACTCCACAGGCGGCAGACTCGATAGCTCGATAACAGCGACACCATTGTTGATGCCATCGCGGAACACTTGTCGCGGCACCTTCCGGGCCGCAATACACTGCCAGCCGTGGTTTTTGACCGAGCGCCAAAGCTCCGGATCCGTAGTATCATCGGTACTGAAGCGACCATCGATGAGGGCTATGAGGGGCCGGGTGGAGCTTCCACTGTTAGGTCTGTTGTTGGTAGTGCTCAGAGATTGCAGCGTGATGTCTGTTGCGAATTGTGTTGCGGTGACCTTGATTCTCATTGCTCATGTCCTGATTGCGTCTGGTGACTACCCTTGAGTCAGCGTTTCTGTGAGAGTGTTATTGCCAATAGGCTGGTATTGGAGAGGATCGTCTTGTTGCCAGCCGGTGTGACCGGTCTCACGGTAGTGTTCGAGCCGACGGATCGTGAGCTCTACGCACATCGGCTCGATATCGGCAGTAATACAGCGCCGTCCGAGTCGCTCGCAGGCAAGCAAGGTGGTGCCCGCATGGGCGAAAAGGTCGAGGACGGTATCGCTGCCTCGCGAGGATGCCTGTACAACACGCTCGATTGCCTTCAGGGGCTTTTGCGCGCGCAAAGTCTGGATGTTTTCCTGCATGCGATAGAACACCTGCTGGATATCCACCCAGACATTTCCCGGCCGAATACAGTTTGAGTGGCTGCGTTCGAGGTTCTCGGTACGTCGCCCCCCTACCGTCTTGTAATAGCCGCGGAGAATCTTGGGGATATCGGTATACTGGACGGCAAATGGCGCTTTGCCTCGCGTGTAGTACATGAGTTCCTGACGAACGGCCATCCAATTGCTCGAAGTACCGTAGCCACGTTGATTACGCATTGTAATCAAGGAACGGGATTGAAGATCAAACTCGGCCATCATGATCATGAACTGTGGCAGCGGCTGGAAATGCCGTTTCTGATCGGCCCCCATCCAGATATAGAGTGAAGAGTTCTCAGCCAGCACATGAAGCGTGTTTTCAACCCAATTGCGGCACCACGCGATGTACTGCTCTACGGACTTTCGGGGAAACATGGCTACGTTGTATGGTGGATCCTGAACGGCCAGCGTGATGGGTTTGTCTTCGGTCAGGCGCGACACAAAGTCGAAATCGGTGGCATCTCCCAGACCTACCCGATGGCCCGATTGCTCGTCCTGCCACACCTCACCGGGCTGCAGTCGACAAGGTATGCCTTTCTCTGCGGGCGCTCGATCGGCAGTGCTGTGGGTACGTCCTGGCATAATGGTCACGGTACGATTCAGGTGTCATTGTCTTCAACAAAAAGATGGAATAACACAATCGTTTGTAGTTCAACGAGTTGTCGAGGCAACCAGATTGTCCGTGGGGCTGTCGCCGCAACCTGTTATCTTACAGTGAGTTCTTGCACTGTTGAGCGCAAAGTCGTGTTATGGCAGTTTACAGCGGGGGGATTTTTGCTTATTATTCTGTGCTATGACTGATGATATCCTGTGGGCACCCTGGCGAGCCGGTTTCATACTGTGCGAAAAGGAACAGGGCTGCATTTTCTGTAATCGGCTGAAGATGGAAGACTCTCCGGAGAACCTCGTTGTCTACCGTGGCGATACCTGCGCGGTGATTCTCAATAAGTTCCCGTACAACTCCGGTCATTCCATGGTCATACCGGTGCGTCACATCGCCCATCTGGAGGAGCTCACCGATGAGGAATCGGTAGAGTTCTTTGATCTGACGCGCCGGACGGTCGGGATAATGAAGAACCTGGTTCGGCCGCACTCGATGAATATTGGTATGAACCTTGGCGAAAGCTCCGGAGCGGGGATTCCCGAGCATCTGCATATGCACATAGTTCCGCGCTGGAACGGCGATACCAACTTCATGCCGGTGATCGGCAAGACGAAGGTGGTATCGGTGCCGCTGGAGTACGTCTACGGTGTGATTCGCGAGGGGTTTGAGCAGTCATGAGCGCCCGCAAGAAGATACCAACCAAGGCGGAGTTGATCCAGCTACAGAAGCTGTATCGGACGGACGAGAAGATTGGCGAGCGGCTGGGTGGGGTTCCTGCGTATCTGGTGGCCTACTGGCGTCGGAAGAAGAATGTGCCGCGTCATTCACAGCCCAAGTTCTCTGAGGCGGAGATCCGCAATCTTTGGGAGCGGTACGGCGATGATGACAAATGCGGTCTTGAGCTGGGAATCTCCAAGGCCGCCTTCTACAACTGGCGTCGTCGGTACGGCATCAAGGAGAAGCCGGCCTTCCTCAAGCTGGAGCAGCTCGAGTTCCCCTTCCCGGGTGTGAAGACCGGATCGCGGGCAGCCTCGCTGTACGGCAAACGCGCTGTTGCCCAGAAGATCCTGGCACATGCGGCGGGCCAGGAGAAGATCGATGTGGGCGATACGGCTGTGGTCGAACCCGACCTTCTCGTTTCCAGCCATTCGGTAGCCGAAGTCCTTCGGCAGTTCAAGGAAATAGGGCCTGAGTTCATTTTCAATCCGAATAAGTTGTTTCTGTCACTCGGCGTCACCGATGGCGAGTCCGCCCGGGAAAACAAAGAGGTGCGCGAGTTCGCGCGACGCCAGGCGATTCGCAACGCGGCCGAGTCTTTCGAGGGTATCACACACCAGCTGGCGGTCGAGAAGGGTCTGGCCCTGCCCGGGCAACTGGCGCTGGGGTTGGATCAACGCACCACTGCATTTGGTGCTCTGGGAATGTTCGCCACGACCGTGACACCGTCGGAGATGGCAACCATATGGGCCTCCGGTAAGATCTGGTTGAAAGTGCCACCGACAATCCGGATCGACATCTCCGGCCGCCGTTCCCGAGGTGTCTACGGGCGCGATATCGCGATGTCTATCACGAGCCGGCTTCGCCGGGAGGGAGCCGAGTACAAGGCCGTTGAGTACTATGGCTCAGCGGTGACGCAGATGTCAATCAACGAGCGCCAGACGTTGTCGCTGTTGTCGACCTCCATGAGCGCCATGGCGGCTCTGTGTCCTTTTGACTCCTCCGTACGGCGGTATCTCAATGGACGGGCCAACGCGCAATATCAACCCCTTGTGGCCGACAAGGACGCTGAATATATCGAGATTTTTCAGATCAATATCGAACACCTGGTACCGCAGATAATGTGTCCGGGTGGACCGGACGATGTCAAAGCCGTCGCAGAGGTGGAGAATCTCCCGGTCACGCAGGTTGTTATCGGTACCAGCGCCAACGGGCGGTTCGAGGATTTGCGAATCGCGGCCGAGGTGCTCAAAGGGAGGCAGGTCAGCGACAACTGTCAGCTCTACATCTGCCCCGCTTCGCGATCGGTCTATATTGAGGCGCTGAAGAAGGGCCTGATCCGAATTCTGGCAGAGTCGGGTGCCATAATCCTTCCTCCTGGCATTGAACCCGGTTCAGACAGCCTAATCCCGGTGCTGTACGACGGTGAACACCGCCTGTCCACAGGCTGCGGCCCGCTTCCGGGTCAGCGAAGTGACGACCCCACCCTTACGTATTATTGCTCTCCGGCGACGGCGGCTGCCTCGGCGATCAACGCCGCCATTACCGAGCCCTCGGGCTACGTCAAATAGCGTACCGACTAACTCCACATTGAGCGTAGTATTTCGGCACTTCGCGAGAACTGTTCGATGCATTGTGCTGTTGAGCACTCAACACAAGTTTAACCAGACTATGATTGCTTACAGGAGGTTTTCAAGATGGAGCGTGCGAGCGCGGTTACAATGAAGGGTAATCCGATGACCCTGGTTGGCCCGGAACTCAAAGAGGGTGATAAAGCGCCAGAGTTCTCGGCTCTCGACAACGGTCTCGGCGAGGTGAAACTGAATGAGTCCAAGGGTAAGGCTCGCCTGATCTCGGTGGTCCCTTCGCTGGACACCCCGGTCTGCAGCAGCCAGACCAAGAAGTTCAACGATGAGCTCAATAAACTTGGCGACAAGGTGGCTGCCTACACCGTGTCGGCTGATCTGCCGTTTGCGCAGGGCCGCTTTTGCTCATCGGAGGGAATCGATAACATGAAGGTGATTTCCGACTACCGTGATATGGACTTCGGCGAGAAGTATGGCCTGAAGATCAAGGAACTGCGCCTGTTGGCTCGCGCCGTGCTGGTCGTGGACAAGGATGATACAATCACACACATGCAGATCGTCCCGGAAGTTACCCAGGAGCCGGATTACACATCGGCTATGGAGGCTTTGAAGAAGGCTGCGGGAGAATAGGCGACGACTTAGTCGAAGGGCAAATCCAGCCGTGATCACGCTTTGTGGTCACGGCTTTTTGCTTGCTGTTGGTATCACACGGGCCCACATTGGATGTGCCCATGTGATTATCGAAAACTCAGGCGGGAGCCTTAGCCATGAAACTCAAACCTGGCCGCAAGAAAGATGTCCCGGCGCCGGAGTCTCTTATTGGCAGTAAGACCTATCTCCGGCCGGCCACCCCCGACGATATTCAGAACACCTACCATTGGACGATCCTCAGCGAACCACAATCGCTGACGTCGCATCCGAGGTTGACTCTGACTGCCGCCCAGGCGGCCGAGCGATTCAAAAGCAAAGCACCCTCTTTTGAGGAACAGACTTTCATGGTGGTGCGCCAGGTTGACAAGGTCCCGGTAGGGCGAATAGGCTTCTTCAGTTACAACCATCTCAATCGCTCAGCCGAGATCGGCGTCATCATTGATCCCGATGAGCGGCGAAACGGCTATGCTTCGGACGCTATCTGGACACTGTGCCGATTCCTCTTCCTGTATCGCGGGCTGAACAAAGTGACGTTTCAAACGGTTGAGACTAATGAGGGTATGATCAAGATCGCCGAAGGCCTGGGATTTCATAGTGAAGGCGATCTGCGCCAGGAGTATTTTCTCGATGGTGAGTGGCTTGACGGGAAGCTGTATTCGCTTCTCCGCTTTGAATTTGATGCCCGTGGATGAATTCCGCAAGGCCACTGTTTGAGCATGCCCTCTGAAGCCGAAGATGGAAC
>WJKG01000261.1 GCA_014729205.1 candidate division GN15 bacterium
AGACATAGGTGATATCGTGGCGATCGGTAGCGCCGATCTCGTAGCGGTTGCCCGAAATCTCCACGTGGGCATCGTCGGCGTGGGCCGGTGTGCCTGAGAGTGCCAGGATCAGCAGGGATATGATAAGCAGACAGCGAGGATTCATTTTACATCACGATGGGTGGCTCTTCGCGCCTTCTTGTCAGCGTCGGCTTTGGCGATAGCTTCGCGTTTATCATACTTTTTACGTCCGGCCGCAACGGCCAGTTCAACCTTGGCGAGATTACCCTTGAAATATAGTGTCAGGGGTACCAGAGTAAGGCCCTTCTGCTCGGTTTCAGCCCAGAGCTTGCGGATTTCGCGTTTATGGACCAGCAGTCTCCGGGGGCGGGTGGGATCATGGTTGGTATCGGCGGCCATTTTGTAGGGGGAGATATGCAGATTGCGCAACCATACCTGACCATCGGCGATAGCGGCGTAGGCGTCGGCCAGATTAATCTTCCCCTCCCGGAGCGACTTGACTTCAGTGCCAACCAGTTCGATTCCGGCTTCGAGCGTCCAGCGGATATCGAAGTTGTGGCGGGCCTTCCGGTTACGGGCTATGATCGTGATTTTCTCCTGATCAGCCATAGTGTCACAGGATAGGCTCTGGGAGGTACGCAAGCAAATAAAAAGGGGCCAAAGCCGCTCTGGACGGGAGATAACCCGGAGCTGGCGGAAACGTCTTTGGAGACGGTAATTGCGGTCAAAGGTGCTCTGGGAGGTAAAGAAACATCTGCGTATGGTCGACATACAACATAGAGCAGGACGCCCACCGCAAGGCCTGTGGGACAGACAAAAAGGATTGAAGCAATGTCGCAAAAGATACCGATCAACCAGGCACGAGTAATGGTGGTCGACGACGAACCGGAAATCACCGAGATTGTTGAGACGTTTTTGACCGATGCCGGTTACACGGTCATGGTTGAGAATTCGTCTGCCCAGGCCGTAGAAAAGGCCAAAGCATTCAAGCCGGACGTAATACTGCTGGATATCATGATGCCCGGTGTTGACGGCTATGATGTCTGTCAGCAACTCAAGCAGACCCCAGAGTTCGCCGGGACTCCCATCATCTTCCTGACCGGAAAGGACCGCAACGACGATATGGGGCGATCTTTCAAGTCCGGCGGTGATATGTTCATCAAGAAGCCGTTCTCCTGCGAGCGTTTGATGGAGATTATCAATATCGTCCTGATGTCGGCCGGATTCAATAAGTAATTGCAGTACAGTCTCTTGGGCATCTGTCGTTCCTTTTAAACCATAAAAATAGAAACATTTGACGGGGAAACCCGTTGTATATTATTGTGCAGTGCACCATATTGTAGTTGGAGCTTCATGCGGCTGATCAAACGCTACAGGAACAGACGGCTATATGATACGCAGACAAGCCGTACGATAACCCAGCAGGATCTGGTGCGTTTGATAGCGGATGGAGAGTCGGTGCAGGTGGTGGATTCGGCCACCGGCGATGATATAACGATGTCTGTGATGGGGCGGTTGATTGCCCAGCAGGCTGAGAGCCTGGCCGATGATGCCGAGTCGAAACAGCTCATTACGCGTTTAATTCAAATAGGAGGAGAAAAATCCATGTCGATTCTGAAGAACACAGTGCTGGCGTCGATTGGCGCATTCCAGGTGACCAAGGACAAGGCCGAACAGGTCATTGATGAGCTGATCAAGAAGGGCGAGGTCTCTGAGAGTGAGCGCAAGTCCGCGGTGATGGAGCTCCTGGAGCGGGCTGAAAAGTCCACCGCTGGCTGGCGCGAGAAGGTGTCCAAGGAAGTTAAGAAGGCGACCGATGAGGTCAACAAGCTGGGCCAGGAGATCAAAGACTACAAGCTGGTCAAGCAGTCAGATCTGACGCAGCTCGAGGAGAAGATCAACAACCTGAACACCTCACTGCAGGCGATCGAGAAGCGTCTGGAAGAGATGTAAGCAGACGCGTTCAAACGCGGACACCCGAGATTAGATTGATGAGACGGGAGTGGCCAAAGGCTGCTCCCGTTTTCTGTGTGGGGTGTTTGTCAGTCGAGGAGTTGGTTGAAGTCATTCTCGGAAAGGATGGGGACATCCAGTGACTCGGCCTTTGTCTTCTTGGAGCCGGGGTTCTCGCCACAGAGGAGGTAGTCGGTATTTCTCGAGACAGAGCCGGTGACCTTGCCGCCGGCTGCTTCGATTTGCTTTTTGAATTCACCACGTGGTTTGCTGAGGGTACCAGTGATGACGAAGGTCTTACCGGCCAGGGCACGCTCGCCGGTGCCGGGGGCAGCGCCGACATATTTGGGGAACTCGACGCCCCCCGTGCGCATGCGTTCGAGCATATGTCGATTGGCCGGGTTGGCAAAGAAGTCGTGGATGTTCCTGGCGATGACCGGCCCGATACCATCGACTGCCTCCAGTTCCTCAAGAGGTGCATTCTGCAATCGTTGCATGGTGCCGAAGTGTTCGGCGAGCAATCGGGCTGCTGACTCGCCCACTCCGAGTATTCCGAGGGCATAGACGGCCCGGGGGAGTTCGGTCCGGCGGGAGCGGTCGATCATGGCCAGCAGGTTGTCGGCCTTCCTATCGCCCATGAGTTCAAGGGTTAGTAGCTGGTCCTTTGTCAAGAAGAACAGATCGGCCGGGCTGTGGACGAGGCCGTTCTTGATGAGTTGCCGGGCGAGCTTCTCGCCCAGTCCTTCTATATCGAAGCCTCCCTTGCTGGCGAAATGGAACAGGCTACCCTCGAGTTGCGCCGGGCAGGCGGTGTTCATGCACCGATAGGCAGCTTCGCCTGCAGGGCGCACGATAGGCTGCTCGCACGAGGGGCAGGTATCGGGGTAGTGTATCGGCTTGGCGTCCTTGGGTCGTTTGTCGAAGACGACCTGTACGACTTCGGGAATGACATCGCCGGCGCGTCGAATGACGACGGTATCGCCGATGCGAGCGTCGAGCCGCTGCAACTGGTCCTCATTGTGCAGGGAGGCGTTGGAAACCGTGACGCCGGCTACCTTGACCGGATCGAGTTTAGCCACGGGGGTGACCGTCCCCGTGCGGCCAACGGAGAATTCTACATCTTTGAGTGTCGTCTCGGCTTCCTCGGCGGCGAATTTCCACGCGATAGCCCATCGCGGAGCACGGGAGATCTGGCCAAGCTCTTCCTGCTGGTCATAGTTGTTGACCTTGATCACCATTCCATCGATTTCGTAGTCGAGGTCATTG
>WJKG01000262.1 GCA_014729205.1 candidate division GN15 bacterium
GGCTCTGGACCGTAGAATCGGGGTTCGAATCCCTGTCTCCCAGCTTTTTAATGCCTGGGACTGAGTTCGGGTTAGTGCGCTCGACTTCCTTACTTCTTAATCCACAAGAACATAGCCGGACCGTGATGATCCTGTTTGCCGGGGAACAAGTACCCTCGACAGCGGTTTGGGAAGTAACGATGCACGTCACAGGAAAAGCAGAAAGGCACAAACAATGACGATAGCGATCACCACTCCGACCGGTAATATCGGTCGAAAGCTGGTTGGCCAGTTGCTGGCGGAAGGTGACCATGATTTGCGTCTCCTGGCTCGAAGCCCGGAGAAACTCGCCGAGGAACAACGCTTGGGAGCCCAGGTTGTCCCCTGCGATCTGTCTGATATGACCCAGGTAGTCAAGGGTACCGAAGGTGTCGAATCACTTTTCTGGGTGAATCCCCCGGATATGCGTTCGGAGGATTATGAGGCCCACTACGTCCGTTTAGCGCGCAACGCGGCCGAGGCAATCACCGCCAATGGCATTAGCAATGTCGTGTTGATTAGCTCGGTCGGTGCGCATCTCGGGCAAGGCGTGGGACCGGTAAGTGCGCTGCGTCAGGTGGAAGAGATCTTCAGCGAGGTCGCTGATAACCTCACCATCCTTCGTCCAACCTTCTTCATGGAGAACTTTCTGATCTCTGCCGCCACCATAAGCGAGCACAGTCACGTCTTTTTGCCCGTGAAGGCAGAGACAAGACTCTCGATGGTAGCTACTGAAGACATTGCTGAGGCTGCTGCCGAAGCCCTTACCAAGCCCGTTGAGGGGATTCGGGTTGAGCCACTTCACGGTCCGAAGGACTACAGTTTTGGCGAAGCTGCCGAGATAATCGGCGATGCGCTCGGGCAGGAAGTGAGACTCGTGACGATTACCCCGGATCAGGCGATCGAAGCTCTGACATCGATGGGAGCCACACGACACGTAGCCGAGACAATGGTGGAATTGTACAGTGCGATCGATAGCGGTCATTTCAAGGATGACCACCCGCGTACCGAACAGACTACGACCCGGACCACCCTCGAGGATTTCTGTCAGCGAGTATTGGTGCCGGCACTGGAATCGAAGGAGCATTGACGCCGGTGGGGTAGTAGCTGACTCGGATCGTGAGGTCAAGCGCACTGGGGCGTCTTAGATATCGGGCCGATAAGAGTACTGAGAGGCAGAGATGCCTCCTTAATCACTAACAGTGGACACAGGGATTGTTGATGAACCAGAGATCATAAGGAAATCGCGTGTATGGCCGAGAAGACTGATTCCGAACATGCTCAGATAATCGAATATGAAAACAAAGAGTGGCTGGAGTCACTCGACTACGTCTACAAGAGCCAGGGGCCCGATCGAGTAAAGGACCTGCTTCGCAGGTTGCAGATCCGGGCTCAGCAGCAGGGGGTAACAACCGCTTTCACGGCCAATACTCCCTACATCAACACGATACCAATCGACCGTCAACCGGCCTTCCCCGGGAGCCGCGAGATTGAGCGCCGCATCAAGAGTATCGTGCGATGGAACGCGATGGTGATGGTCGTTCGTGCCAACCAGGTCTCCGAAGGTATCGGCGGTCATATCTCGACGTACGCATCGGCGGCTACGTTATGGGAGATTGGATTCAACCACTTCTTCCGCGCAAAAAGTCAGAAGCATCCCGGTGACATTGTCTATTTCCAGGGCCATGCCTCACCCGGTGTTTACGCGCGCGCATTCCTTGAGGGGCGTCTGTCGGAACAGCAACTGATCAACTTTCGTCGTGAGCTGCATCCCAAGGGAGGCTTGTCTTCGTATCCGCATCCACGGCTCATGCCCGAGTTCTGGGAATTCCCAACTGTATCCATGGGCCTGTCGCCCATCATGGCAATCTACCAGGCGCGGTTCAATCGCTACCTGAATGACCGTGGTTTAAAGGACACCACTGATCAGAAGGTGTGGGCGTTCCTCGGCGACGGTGAAACCGACGAACCCGAGACCCTGGGGGCGATTACCCTGGCCGCTCGCGAGAAGCTTGACAACCTGATCTTCGTGGTCAATTGTAACCTCCAGCGCCTCGACGGGCCGGTGCGTGGCAATGGTAAGATCATTCAGGAACTCGAAGCGATTTTCCGTGGGGCTGGCTGGAACGTCATCAAAGTCATCTGGGGCTCCGATTGGGACCCATTGCTGGCCGCCGATCACGAGTCCGTACTGGTTCGTCGCATGGAGGAAGTACCCGACGGTCAGTACCAGAAGTACACGGTTTCCGGTGGTGACTACATCCGCGAAGATTTCTTCGGCACCGATCCGCGCCTCCAGGAACTCGTGAAGACGTATTCGGATGAGCAGCTTGCCAAGCTGCGCCGCGGTGGTCACGATCCGCACAAGGTCTATGCAGCCTACAAGGCAGCCATAGCGCACAAAGGTGCTCCTACGGTTGTTCTTGCCAAGACTATCAAGGGCTACGGCCTGGGTGAAGCGGGCGAGGGGCGCAATGTCACTCACCAGCAGAAAAAGCTCAACGAAGAAGAACTGCGGGCCTTCCGCAGCCGTTTCGGAATCCCGCTTTCGGACAAGGAGGTCGAGAAGGCGCCGTTCTATCGCCCCTCCAGGGACAGCGATGAGATGAAGTATCTCCAGGAACGCCGCCAGGAACTCGGTGGCTACCTGCCCAAGCGCTCCGTTACCGTACCACCGCTCAGTCCGCCCAGCGACGAGATCTTTACCGAATTCGATGAGGGCAGCGGTGACCGCGAGGTTGCCACCACGATGTCATTCGTGTATCTGCTGTCGAAGCTGCTTTCCGATGAAGATATCGGCAAGTTGATTGTTCCCATCGTCCCCGACGAAGCCCGCACGTTTGGCATGGAGTCACTTTTCCGCAAAGTGGGCATCTACTCGCATATTGGACAGATCTATGAACCCGTCGACAAGAAGAGCCTGCTGTATTATCGCGAGGCTAAGGACGGACAGATTCTCGAGGAGGGAATCACCGAGGCCGGTTCGATGTCATCATTCATCGCAGCCGGCAACGCTTACGCCACGCACGCACGCAACATGATTCCGTTCTTCATCTTCTATTCGATGTTTGGCTTCCAGCGAATAGGCGATCTTATCTGGGCTGCAGGAGATATCCAGGCTCGCGGGTTCCTTATCGGTGGCACCGCTGGCCGAACCACCCTGGCCGGTGAGGGCTTGCAACATCAGGACGGACAGAGCCACCAGTTCGCCTACGCGCTACCGAATCTGCGCTCCTACGATCCCGCATTCGCCTACGAAATCGCCGCTATCGTCAAGGACGGAATCAAGCGGATGTACAGTGATCAGGAGAACATCCTCTATTACCTGACAGTCGAGAATGAGTTCTACCATCAGCCCGCTAAACCCAAAGGAAAGACGGTCGAGGATGGGATTCTCAACGGCCTGTACAAGTTCTCATCTTCGGGTGCCAAGAAGTCAGACAAGAACAAGGTTAACCTGTTGGGCAGCGGGGCAATTCTCAACGAGGCCATCAAGGCGCAGAAGATCTTGCAGGATGACTATGGTATTCCCGCCGACGTCTACAGCGCAACCAGTTACAAGATGCTGTACTACGATGCTATTGACGCTGACCGGTACAACCGTCTCAATCCGGATAAGAAGCAGCGGGTACCTTGGGTGTCCAAGGTACTCGATGGCGAAGGGGATATTTTCGTCGCCGCCAGTGACTACCTGAAGAACCTGCCCAGTTCGGTTTGCCAGTGGATGCCGAGTAAGGTGGTATGCCTTGGTACTGACGGGTTCGGTCGCTCCGAGTCCCGCGAGGCGCTCCGGGACTTCTTCGAGGTCGATGCGCGCCATATTGCATGGGCATCACTGGTGGAGCTGTACAAGAAGGACCGTCTCAAGGCGCAGACACTAAAGAAGGCGGCCAAGAACCTCCAGATCAATTCCTCAAAACCTAACCCTCTGTTCGACTGAGGAGAGGCGAAAGTTATGGCGAAGAAAGATATTACCGTTCCGGAAATCGGCGAGAAGATCACCTCGGGGACAGTTGTCGGCGTCCTGGTCAAGAAGGGCGACAAGGTGCGTGCCGAGGATCCCATTATCGAATTCGAAACCGACAAGGCTGTTGTCGAGATTCCTGCACCTGCGGACGGCACGGTCTCTGAAGTGTTGGTCGAGGAGGGGCAGGACGTCGACGTTGGCGCTGTAATTGCCCGCATGGATACGGAAGGGGCAGCCGAGGCCGAAGAGGAACCGGAGCAGGAACCTGAGGGCAAGGCCGAAAAGAAAGACGAGCCCGAAGAGAAGGCTGAGAAAGAGACGGCCGAGCAGGAAGAGCCAGAACCCGAAAAGGAGGCTTTGGAAGAGGAGCCTGAGGAAGAAGAAGAGGCTGAGCAAGAGCCCAAGAAAGAGGAGCAGCCCAAGAAGGCCAAGAAGGAAGCTCCTCGCATACCCGAGAAGAAAGCTGTCCCCGGTACTCAGGAAGGCGTGAGCGAGAAGCGTGCCATGGCACCGGCATCGCCGACGGTACGACGGCTGGCGCGCGAACTCGGGGCGGATATCACCAATATTGAGGGCACAGGCCCCGGTGGACGGATCACCCCGGATGACGTCAAGGCGCACGTCAAGCAGGTCGTCACAGGGGGAAAGCGAAAGGCACCGCAAGCCGCCGCCGCCCGGGAATTGCCCGATTTTACTCAATGGGGTGAGGTAGAGCGCGAGGACATGACCAATGTTCGCCGCCTCACGGCCGAGGGTATGGCCAATGCCTGGAACACGGTAGCCCACGTTACTCAATTCGACAAGGCAGACATCACTGCCATCGAGGCCTTCCGCAAGAAGTATGGTGCTCTTGTTGAGAAAGAGGGCGGCAAACTGACAGTTACGGCGATAGTGCTCAAGGTTATCGGTGCGGCTCTGCAGAAATATCCGCGCTTCAATGCCAGTGTGGATATGAACGCCGAACAGATCGTCTATAAGAAGTACTGCCACGTCGCGATGGCGGTAGACACCGACCGCGGGCTTCTGGTGCCGGTGATTCGCGATGTTGACAAGAAGAGCATCAAGCAACTGGCCATTGAACTGGTGGAGATTTCCGATAAGGCGCGTTCCAAGAAGATCTCACCGGAAGATATGGAAGGTGGCACGTTCACGATATCCAATCAGGGTGGCATTGGTGGTAGCGACTTTACGCCCATTGTGTACTGGCCGCAGGTGGCCATTCTGGGTATGAGTCGCGCGAGCGTGGAGGCGAAGTACATCGACGGTGAGTTCCAGCCGCGCACCATTCTTCCACTGTCGCTGTCGTATGATCATCGTGCCAACGATGGTGCCGATGCGGCCCGCTTCCTGCGCTGGGTTACTGAGGCCCTTGAAAACCCCTTCCTGCTTGAATTCGATTAGCAAAAGGGCCATTGGCGGTTCACATGGAGTGCAAACGAAACGGCGGATTAAGGATATCACAATATGGCAGAGCGTAAGAGCAAGACACAGGTAGCGGTCATCGGGGGCGGGCCCGGCGGATACGCGGCGGCATTCATGGCGGCCGATCTGGGGCTGGAGGTTACTCTTATCAATCCCGAGACGAATCCCGGTGGAGTCTGCCTGTATCGGGGGTGCATACCCTCCAAAGCGCTTCTGCACGTCGCCAAGCTGATCGGCGAAGCTGAGGAAGCCAAAGAGTGGGGTGTCACGTTCGGCTCTCCCAAGATCGACATCAAGAAACTCCGTTCGTGGAAGAACGATGTGGTTGAGAAGCTCACATCCGGTCTGGGGCAGCTCTCCAAGCAGCGCAAGATCACTTATCTGAAAGCAACGGCTGCCTTCAAAGACAATCAGACACTTGAGGTCGACTACGTCGATGGTGCCAAGGAACCGCTTCACTTCGAGCATGCCATCCTCGCCACCGGCTCCAGACCGAGCACGGTACCGGCACTGGATATCGGATCGGACCGCGTACTGGATTCAACGTCGGCGCTCGAACTCAAGTCCATCCCCAAGACAATGCTCGTGATCGGCGGGGGATACATCGGACTCGAAATGGCCACCGTCTATGCACGGCTTGGCGCCAAAGTAACGGTAGTTGAGATGACCCCGAGTCTGTTGCCCGGTGTCGACTCCGACTTGGTGTCGGTACTGGCCAAGCAGATGGAGAACCAGGTCGAGGAGATCCTGCTCAAGACAATCGTCCAGGAGATGAAAGAGCAGAAGAACGGCATCAAGGTTACTATGGAGACCAAGGACGGGGACACTTCCAAC
>WJKG01000027.1 GCA_014729205.1 candidate division GN15 bacterium
ACAATGGAAGTGCTAAGCGCGGCTTCACGGATGCCGAGAAGATCGACCTGATTCGCACCACGAGTCTGCCCACCGGCGGAATGCTGACCGGTGATGGCTATATGGCGATCGGTACCGGAAGCATCGACCTCGATGTTCGCGACACGGTGCGGATGGCATTCGCGCTGGTGATCGGTCAGGATGTCAGTGAGCTGTATAAGAATGTCAAGGCGGCCCGTGACGCGTATCTGATGCCAACCGATGTGTTCTCCGAGGGTGAAGGGGTGCTGCCGCAGAGTTTTGAACTGGCGCAGAACTACCCGAATCCGTTCAACCCCTCGACAACGATAGCGTTTGAGATGAAGCGCTCGGGCAATGTGCAACTTGATGTGTACAATATGTTGGGACAGCGTGTGACAACGCTTTACGATGGTCCGGCGACAGTTGGCCGTCATGCGGTGGAGTGGGACGGTACGGCTGCAGATGGTATGCGAGCTGCCAGCGGTGTGTATTTTTACCGTATTGAGGCAAATGGTGAGAACCAAACGCGTAAGATGATGCTTATTAAATAGGGATGTATTCTGTCAACGTTTAGTTTCACAAACCAAAGCGCTGACACGTCAATAGAACGAGAACGGAAGGACGAACGATGCGATACGACAACAGAGTTAAAACAACCGGCTTGGTCGCACTGGTGGTGCTGATGCTGGCCTCGACGGTGAGCGCAAGTCCTCCGCCGACCAAGGAGGCGATGGCCAAATGGCGAGAGAGCGGACAGCTCGAGAGTAAGCTCCAGACACTCAAGCAGTTCAACCGGCGTATTGCCTCCGAGGCAGCCGAGATGAAAGTGCGCCCGTTTGCGAAATCGGCCACGGGATCGCTGGCGACCTCGGATGGTGTTGACACTGCGCACGTGATCGTCATCCTGGTCGACTTCAATGACAACCCGTACACCGACAATATCCCGGGAACGGTGGCCGATTTTGATTCTATCCTGTTTTCGGATCGTCGGACCGACTCGATTGTCAATCCGACCGGATCGATGACGGATTACTATCTCGAAAACTCCTATGGTAAGTTCTTCATCGATGGAGATATTTTCGGGTGGTACCGGATGCCCCAGAGTTACTCCTACTACGTGGCCGACGATGACGGCTACACGAATGGCCGTGAACTGGCACGAGATGCGGCAATTGCCGCGCACAACGCCGGGGTGGACTTCTCCAAGTACGATTTCCAGGGTGACGGCGAGTGTGACGGGTTGATAATCATTCACGCCGGGCCGGGTGCAGAAACCGGCGCGTACGGTATCTGGTCGCACAAATCGACTATCTGGCCGCCGCTGTACTACGATGGTGTGGAGATATCTGCCTACAACATGAATCCCGAAGAACGCGGCAGCGAGTTGGCTCCGATTGGTGTGGTCTGTCATGAATACGGCCACTTTCTGGGTTTGCCCGATCTGTATGATATCGACTACGAGCCCGCCTCGAGTGACGGCCTGGGTGAATGGTCCATCATGGCCGCCGGTTCTCATTTGGGCGGTGGCCGGACGCCGTGCCATTTTGATGCATACTGCAAGGTGGAATTGGGGTTTGTGGACCCGATCGAGGTTACCGAGAATATCCACCAGGCCGAGTTTCCGGCTGTAGAGCATAATCCCGTGATTTACAAGCTGCAGAATGCGGCCAGTGGGTCCCAGGAGTACTGGCTGGTTGAGAACCGCCAGATGATGGATTTCGACTTCCGGATTCCTGGCGGCGGGTTGTGTATTTACCATGTCGATCTGGCAGCGCCTGAGAATAATACGAACTACCTACGCTACTTCGTCGCCATGGAGCAGGCCGACGGCAAGAATGATCTGGCCAT
Organism: candidate division GN15 bacterium; assembly: GCA_014729205.1. Taxonomy (GTDB): domain Bacteria; phylum Zixibacteria; class MSB-5A5; order GN15; family FEB-12; genus WJKG01. The sequence continues at coordinate 1,849 of WJKG01000027.1, forward strand.
GACCCAGGGCAATAACGGTGACGGGACAGATCCCTATCCGGGCTACGAGCTGGTCAGGAACTTTCACAGCTATTCGGCGCCTGACTCGCGGACGAATGCCGGTGTGGGCACCAGAATTGGCGTCTGGAATATCACCGATTCCGACTCAGTGATGTACGCGGATCTGGATATAGATTATTCCCGTCCGTTCATAACCCTGGGCGATGGTGAGAACAGTTTTGTATTCGATGATGCTGCTCCGGGCGGCGACGGTGACGGCAAGCTGGAGGCTGGCGAGACAATCAGCCTGACCGGGCTTTTCCGCAACGAGATGCGGACGGGTATCAACCCGGTGGTGTCGGCGTCGAGCGCCAGTGGGGCAGCGGAGTTCACGGCCAACGGGGTACCGCTCAATGGTGACCTGACGGCTAATCCGCAGTCGAATTCGCTCAATCCGATCCAGTTCGTGCTGCCGGATACGCTGCGGCCGGTGATTGACTCGTTTTACGTGACAGTTACGGTCGACTCCCTGCCGGGAGTGCCGTATCAGGATGGTGGCAGCGAGACATTTGGCCTGGAGATCACGCTGGGCAACCCGAAGATTCTGGTTGTGGACGACGACCGTGGTGATGATTTCGAGGAAGTCTATACTGACGCCATCGCCAAGAAACGTACGCCGTGGGATGTGTGGAACGTCCAGACCGCGGGCGGCCCGGCTGCTGCTGATCTGGCGCAGTATGAGATCGTCTTCTGGATGACGGGCAATTACGGCGATACAGTCATCAACCAGCAGGATATGGACGCCATGCGAAGCTTCCTGGACAATGGTGGTGACCTGGTGCTGACGACCGCCTCGGGGATCATCGAGATGGACGATATCGATCCGGATTTCGTGGCCAACTATCTCCACGCGGAGCATGCCGGAGAGGCGTTCCATCCCTTCGTTCGGGGTGTTGCTGACAATCCGGTTGGTGACGGTATGAGGTACTTCTATCGTAAGCTGGAGGAGCCGGTCACAGGTGAGTCGATAACGCCGATCAACGGCGCCCAGGCGGCCTTCTACTACGATTCCGGAGAGACCTGTGGTTTGACCTATAGCGGTGAGTACCGCCTGATTTTCTTGAGTTTCGCTCCGGAGTATATCGCCGAACGTTTCGAACCGTTCGATACGCTTATGACGAAGATGATGCAGTTCTTCGGGCCGATCCCGACCGATGTCTACGACGGCACGCCGTTTGTCGAGATCCCCCGGAACTTCAGTCTGGAGCAGAATTATCCGAATCCGTTTAATCCCTCGACGACCATTCAGTACACGATCCGCGGATCGGCCGGTTTTGGTCAGTCAGTTCAGAATACGCGTTTGACGGTATTCAATATGCTCGGTCAGCAGGTCAAGGTCCTGGTAGACAAGCCCCAGGCGGCCGGCACCTACGAAGTCATGTGGGATGGTACCAACCAGAGTGGTACCTCGGTAGCCAGCGGCGTATATTTCTATCAGCTTCAGCGCGGCGAGGCAGCTGAATCCAGGAAAATGGTGCTCATTAAGTAGATTTCGATACATACCTCCCCTTCGTTCTTCGTTCACATGGCCGTCAGCTTGCGCTGGCGGCTATGTTATTTTGGGGCAAGCATTTAGGATTGTGAAAAAAAGCGCAAGTCTATGACCGGATTCGCTTGACATTGGGGGGGAATTGTACCTAATTGCAATTGAAAATCGTTTTCAATTGTCGGATGTATAAGAGCTAGTCAGGCTATGCGAGAGAGATGACGGTACGATGAGAGAGTTCCTCAGGACAAAAGGGTACAAGATGACCCCGCAGCGTGAGATGATTTTCCGGGCGTTTTTCGAGCTTGGAGAGCATGTCACGGTTGAGGAATTGTACGAGAAGGTGCGTAAGATTGATCCCTCGGTGGGGCACTCGACGGTTTGGCGCAACCTGAAGCTGATTTGCGAGGTCGGCCTGGCCGAAGAGGTCAAGATGGGTGACGGGGTCACTCGTTACGATCGGGTGACGCGGCAACCACACGGTCATTTCTTCTGTACCGAGTGCAAGAGCGTGGTGGAGTTTAATGTCGAGCCGATCGTGGACATCATGACAACCGAAGCAGCTGGACGCAATTTCGCGCCGGAGCATTTCAAGGTCGAGGTGCATGGTGTATGTGCCGAGTGCCGCGAGAAGGTGGGCCGCCAAACAGCGCGGGGTACCAGCCCGGGGATTGAAGACGATGATCATGCGACTGTGGAAGAACGTGGCAACACTTCAAGATAGAAAGAGACAGCGATGACGTACCTCAGTAAGATGACACCAGGGCAGAAGGGACGGGTCGTGGGGTTCTGTTCGGAATGCAAGGTGACGCGGCGCCTGATGGAACTGGGCGTGCTTCCGGGACGGGATATTGTCTACCTTCGAAATGCTCCACTGCGTGATCCGATGGAGGTCCAGATTGGTGAATGTTGCCTGTCATTGCGGCATGCGGAAGCCTCGCTGATCACAGTGGAGGTTGACACATAGGCCAACGATGTCCCTTGCCGCGCGCTCAGACACCAAGGCAGGTCTGGCCACGGTTGCCATTTGTGGCAATCCCAACAGTGGTAAGACAACGCTGTTCAATGCCCTGACGGGGCTCAATCAGAAAGTTGCGAATTATCCGGGGGTAACGGTGGAGCGTGTCTCCGGTACGCTCAAGGCGGAGCCGGGCGATACGGCCCGCTACACGCTGGTGGACATTCCGGGGGCGTATTCGCTCTCGGCGTTTTCTCCCGATGAGTACATCGCCGCCGAGGCGCTGTTCGGCAATATCAGTGGCGAGCCGGCGCCCGATGCGATCATTTGTGTGGTCGACGCCACCAACCTGGAGCGGGGGCTGTACCTGCTATTGCAGGTGGTGCAGATTGGCCGCCCGGTGGTGGTGGCGTTGAACATGACCGATCTGGCCCAAAAGCGCGGGCTGAAGATTGACGCCGAGATGATGACCGAAGAGTTCGGCGGCATACCGGTGGTGCCGGTGGTTGGCAGTAAGCAGCGGGGAATAGAACGTCTTCGCACCGAAGCGGTCAAGGCGGCGCAGATCGGCGAGCATTCGGGTGTGAACGTCATTTACGATGACACCACCGAGGCGGTGCTGGTGCGACTGGCCGGCATCATGAAAGAAGCCAATCCGAGTAAGGCCGAGCTGGTGCGGATTCTGTTCGATGTCGACGGACCCGCCGAGGAGGGTTTTCACAAGCAGTACGGCGGGGAAGCACATCGGCAGCTCCTCAAGGGGCGACAGCATATCCGTGAAGCCCTGGGCGGTTTGACGATAGCGGAAACGGGAGTATTGACGCGCCGAGCGCAGGATATCTATGATCGGGTGGCTCAGACGCCGCAGGAGCGCCAGAGGACATTCAGTGATCGGGTAGATCGGTATCTGCTGCATCCGGTGTTGGGGCCGATCATCCTGCTGGTGCTGATGCCGCTGGTGTTTCAGT
>WJKG01000263.1 GCA_014729205.1 candidate division GN15 bacterium
CTGGACAAACCCGTCAGGAGGGAAGCCCGCCAGTTGGGCTATCTCACCTGGAAAGATAGATTCCTGACTGATAGTCTACCCTACTCATATCTGAAGATTTCCGACGGCTGTGATCGCATGTGTACCTACTGCGCGATACCGTCGATGCGAGGGCACTTCCGGTCTCGACCGTTAGACTCGATTATCAGAGAGGCCGAATTCCTTGCGTCGAGTGGTAAGAAGGAACTGATCCTTGTGTCCCAGGAAGCCACGATGTGGGGATATGATCTCCCCGGTGAGCCACAGGTCATTTCGTTGCTTGAGGAACTCGATGAGGTAGACGGTATCGAGTGGATCAGACTGATGTATCTTCATCCGGCGAAGATGGATGAAGCGTTGGTTGAATATATGGCATCGAACAACAAGACTCTCAATTACTTCGACCTGCCGCTTCAGCATGTGAGCACGCCCGTCCTCGAGGCCATGCGCCGTCAGATCGACCGACCACAGACTGAGACCGTGCTGAACATGATACGTTCTCGTTCTAACAACAACACTTTGCGCACAACTTTTATAGTTGGATTTCCGGGAGAAACAGGGGAGCAGTTCGAAGAACTCCTTGAAGCCGTCGAGACCTACCGATTCGACCGGCTCGGCGTCTTTCCCTATTCACCCGAAGAAGGCACCCCGGCCGAACAGATGCCTGACCAGATAGACGATGATACCAAGCGGGAGCGTATGGACCTGATTATGTCGCTCCAGCAGGAGATAGCCTTTGAACGAAATCTCTCGATGGTAGGACAGAGGATGCAGGTGCTGATTGACAGTGTCGACTCAAAAGGCCAGGCGATCGGGCGGACTGAGGCAGACTGTCCGGAGATAGACCAGGAAGTATACGTGTCCGGTGAGAATCTTCGAGTTGGCGATTTGGTGGAGGTGACTATTTCTGCGGCTGAGGGGTATGATCTGCGAGGTTCCACGCTAAACCAGGACTAATTGGTAGTGTATTCCAGTGGGGCACTTGCTTAAATCGCCATGAATTAGTGAAAAAAATCGCAAACTGTGTTGCGTATTTGGGGTGAAGTGTATAATTTACAGACTAACTTGGCCGGGTCCTTGTGAAGCCGTTCACAAGAAGTTGGCCGATGGGTAAGACATCCGGTGAGCCCCGCTACCAGCCTGAAGGGACTCCAAATCTCAAGAGGTTGCAATGGCCCGAGAAATCTCCAAAAAGACCATCAAAGACCAATGGCGCCGTAAGATCATGGAGATCAGCGGCGAAAACGTCTACAAGTGCATGCAGTGCGGAACCTGTACGGCATCCTGTCCGATGAACTGTGATGTCGACGCGCCGCCGCGAGCGGTTATGGCGCTGATCCAGTTCGGGCAGGCCGAGGCGCTGGATCACCTGAACACGCCGTGGGTGTGTGCGTCCTGCCACATGTGCGACGTTCGTTGTACCCGTGGTATCGACATCCCCCGAGTTATGGAAGCCCTGCGCCAGATAAAACTGCGTGAGAACGTTGACCATGTGGAACCGTCAAACCTGCAACCCGAAGAAGTAGTCGATTTGCCGACGATTGCCATGGTGGCCGGGATGCGCAAGTTCACGTCGTGAGGTAAACATGAAGCTCTGCTACTATCCCGGTTGTACGTTGAAGACGAAGGCGCGGAATCTCGAGGATGCCGCCCTGGCTTCGCTGGATGCGCTGGGGATCGAATATGAAGAACTGCCACGGTGGAATTGCTGTGGCGCGGTATATTCGCTGGCCGATGATGACCTGATTCACCTGATTGCACCGGTGCGCGATCTGGTCCGCGCCAAAGAGCAGGGAGCCGATACGCTCCTTACGCTCTGCTCAATGTGCTATAATACACTGGCCCGCGCCAACGATCTTATGCGCGAAGACGAAGAGAAACGCAAGACGATCAATGATTTCATGGACGAAGAGATTGATTACGGCGGTGAGGTGAAAGTTGTACACCTGCTGGATTTCCTGCGTGATGATTACGGATTGGATAAGCTCGCCGAGAAAATCACCAGACCGCTCAAGGGACTGAAGGTGTCACCTTACTACGGATGTACTCTGACCCGTCCGCGCGAAGTAGCTCTGGACCGCCCGGACAAGCCAACCGTGCTTCAGGATTTCTTGAAGGCGCTCGGGGCCGAAGTGGTTGAGTTTCCGTCGTCAATTGAATGTTGTGGTACCTACCAGGTGCTGGGTAACCAGGAATCGGCCTTGCGTCGGTCGCAGGCGATCATCTCCGATGCGACGAAGCATGGGGCCGACGCGCTGGCGCTGACCTGTCCGCTTTGTGACTACAACCTCGGACACAAGCAAAAGGTGATTTTGGAGCAGAACGACGGCATGAGTGAGCTCCCGGTATATTACATCAGCCAGTTATTGGCAGTGGCGCTCGGGGTATCTGCCGACGTGCTTCGGCTTGACCTCAATCAGGAGCGGGCCACGGAACTATTGAAGGAGAAACAGCTGTTGGCCGGTTAACCGGTCTCGAGATACAGGCTACGCTGATAATGAACGTTGATGATAGATGTGATGAGGACTCTATGAGCAGTCAAGTTGATCAAATTAAAGAAGAAGTCGAGGCCAAGCTGATACCCATTTACGTGATGGGCAAGCAGTACATGGTTCCCGAGAGCCTCACGATCATGAAGGCGATTGAATACGCCGGTTACAAGTACATTCGGGGTTGCGGGTGTCGCGGTGGTGTCTGTGGCGCCTGTGCGACGGTCTATCGCAAGCCGGGTGAATACAAAATCCGCACCGGACTGGCCTGTCAGACCGTGGTTGAGTCGGAGATGTACCTGACACAACTTCCGTTTTATCCGGCCAATCGGGCTACGTATGAGTTCGATAATCTGGAAGGTGTCCCTGAAGAGATCTTCCAGCTCTATCCGGAGCTGTTCCGATGTGTGGCCTGCAACGCCTGCAGTAAGGTTTGCCCGATGGATGTCGAGGTCATGGATTACATCGCGGCGCTCAAGCGTGGTGACATTGCGGAAGCCTCCCGCATCTCTTTCGACTGCATCCAGTGCGGGCTCTGTGCCAGTCGCTGTATGGGCGAATTGCCCCAGTATCACATCGCCCAGCTGGCTCGACGTATCACGGGCGCGTATTTGACCCCGTCGGCTGAACACCTCAAGACCATGGTGGCCAATATTGAAGCGGGTCGTTACACGAAGGGGCTCGATGAATTGAAGGCGGCAGATACCGAAAACCTTCGTAACCTGTACACCGAACGCGAGATGGAACCGGCCACCGCCGGTGAAGATTGGTCACCCCAGAGCGATGCATATCTCTAGGCCGACACACGAGTGAGGAAAGAAGGTACACTATGCCATATCCAGATAGTCTGAAACAGCTGATTAAAGTTGTGGAGAGTACTCGTGAAGAACGGGTGGCTCGCAAACTAAAAAATGAAGAAGTGCCGTTCCTGAGCCTGGATGAGCGAGCCGAGATGCTGAAGCATCATCCGGACGTCAAAGAGGAAGGCCGTCGCGAAATCAAAGTTGGCCCCAGCAAGGGATACCGGGTCGCTCATGAAATGGCTGACCTGCTTGAAGCCTCCAGTCGTGTTGATCCCACAAAGATCGATGTCTCCCGATGGGATTATGAGACCGACGTGCTCGTCATCGGGGGCGGTGGGGCAGGCACCTCGGCGGCTATTCTGGCCAGCCAGATGGGTGCGAATGTTATTATTGCCACGAAGCTTCGCCACGGTGACGCCAACACGATGATGGCCGAAGGCGGCATTCAGGCCGCGACGAAAGGGCATAAGGATTCGCCATACTATCACTATCTCGATGTCATGGGTGGCGGCCACTTCAAGAATGTACCGGAGTTAGTTGAGACGCTCGTAACTCAAGCGCCGTCGGCGATCAAATGGCTGGAAGGACTCGGCTGTAACTTCTCGAAGTTCGATGATGGCACCCTCAAGACCATCCACGGTGGTGGCACCTCCCGCAAACGGATGCATTTCGCGGCCGATATTACCGGCGCTGAAATGATGCGGACAGTGCGCGACGAGGCCCGCAATCGCGCCGACAAGATCAAGGTGGTGGAGTTTTCACCGGCTGTTGAGTTGATTCTCAACGAGCATGGTCATTGCGCCGGAGCGGTCCTGTATAACATGGAGACAGAGGAATACACGGTCGTCAAAGCCAAAGCGGTGGTCATGGCTACCGGTGGTTGCGGTCGTCTGCACATTCAGGGCTTCATGACGACCAATCATTACGGTGCCACGGCCGATGGTATCGTGATGGGGTATCGCGCCGGTGTTCCCGTGTGTTTCCTGCACACCGTCCAATACCACCCGACCGGTATCGTCTTCCCGGAACAGGCTGAGGGCATTCTCATCACTGAGAAGTTCCGTGGCTCCGGGGCCAATCTAGTCAATATCGACGGTCAGCAGTTCGTGAACGAACGTGAACCGCGTGACGTTGAGGCGGCGGCCATCATCAAAGAGTGTATCGCCAGTAGCAAAGGGGTGCCGACTCCGACCGGGAAACTCGGTATCTGGCTCGATTCACCCATGATCGACATGCTGTCCGGAGAAGGCACGGTTGAGCGTGAGTTCCCCGGCAAATTCATCCTCTATAAACGCTTTGGCATCGACATTTCTAAAGAGCCGATGCTCATCTATCCGACCCTTCATTATCAGAACGGTGGACTGGAATTCGAGAGTACCGGCAAGACGTCGGTGCCAGGCTTGTTCCTGGCCGGTGAAGTTGGCGGAGGTATCCACGGCGAAAACCGCCTGATGGGTAATTCACTGCTTGATATCATGGTTTTCGGTCGCATCGCCGGTCGAAGCGCCGCCGAGTATGTGAATGCCGGCGTTCAGGACGGTACCCTGACCCTCGATCATGTCAAAAAATACAATGCCGAGATCGAGCAGGAAGGCGCGGGGGACGGTCGAGTAGCCCCAATGCTCCTTCCGGATTACACTGAGCCGGTTACCCGCGAGCGACAACTGACCTCGCATTACGTGGGGACGATCCGGTAAGGAAGTGACCCTCGCAACATTTTCAGCCACAACTCGATAAGGGTTGTGGCTGTTCGTTTGTGAACGCGTTTCAGGGCGGCCGTATCATTCTATCTTGACTCTGCACTGCCCAGAGCGTAGTCTGTGCCTGTTCAATAACAGGGTGGACGAGGTGTAAACGGTTATGATTCAGTACGAACGTCTGGGTATCTTTCTTTCCAAGCCGATTGCCTTCGTGCTGGTGCTGATCTACCTGCTCCAATCGGCGCTGTTGGTCTATATGATATCGGAGAAGTTCGACCTGGAACGTCAGATTGCCTTCCAACAGAGGCGTATCACCGAACTGGAGGACAAACTCCAAATCTTTCAGGCTATCGAAGATTTTCAGATTGGCTTCAATGATGCCGAGGTGCAGGAGTTGGCCGATGTGATCTTCACAGAAAGCAAACGCTACCATTACGACCCCATGTTCACCTTGGCGGTTATCCTCACCGAATCATCTTTCCGGAAGGGACAAACCTCAAATGTGGGGGCTCGTGGCCTGATGCAGGTAGTGCCTTTAGTGGGGGAAGACGTCGCTCCGCGAGCCGGAGTTGACTGGCAGGGGAACGAAACGCTCTATGAACCGGTGGCCAACATCAAAATGGGGACGCGGCACCTCTTTGAGCAGATTCTCAAATTCAAAGACGTCAAACAGGCGCTGGTAGCGTACAATGTTGGAGAGACCAGGTTAAGGAGTTTGATGCGGGAAAACAAACCGTTGCCCCGGCGATACCTCAATCGAGTTATGGAGTATTACGAAATGCTCAAGGAGACATACGAAGTTTGAATGCACCACGATCGTTTCTGTTTGGCGCTGTTAGTCTAATACTGCTTTTCAGTCTGTTTGCCTGTGTCGGTCCTCCGGACCTGAGCCGCCATCCGGCCCGTGATCTCTATGACCGGGGGATGGACTATTACCAGCGTGGGAAATACCAGAAAGCCATCGAATACCTGCAAACCCTGACCTTCAACCACCCCGGCGATAACATGATCGACACCGCCCAGTATTATCTGGGCCTGGCCTATTTCAGTAACGACGACTACGCCCTGGCCGGCGCGGAATTCAGCCGCCTGATTTCAAATTTCCCGGCGTCTCCTTACGCCCCACAGGCGCATCTCATGCGAGCTGTCGCCACCTTTGAAAGCGCGCCCCGTCACTTCGGCCTCGATCAAACCGAATTGCGTGAAGCTATTCAGATGTTCGAGGATTTCCTGGTTGATTTCCCGGAATCGGAGGCGGTAGCCGACGCCCGTGCCTATATCAAGAAAGGGAAGGAGCGGCTCGCCCGGAAGATGTACACCAGTGGTATTGTCTATATGCGCGTGCGTGATCCTCGGGCCGCCAAAATATACTTCCAGAAGGTGATCGACGAGTACCTCGATACAGAGTATGGTGCCCTGGCTACCTATCAGCTGGGCGAGGCGGAGTATATCGCGCAGAACTGGCTGGAGGCTCACGAACGTTTTGAGAATTTCGTACTCGTGTTTCCAGAACATGAACAGGTCGAACGGGCTAAGGCTCGCTCCTGCAAGTCGTTGTATCAATGGGGGAGGCAGGCGTTGAAGGCTGAAGACAGAGGGGCCGCCAGAGAACGGTTTGAGCGATACCTTCAGGTTTGCTCGTCCGATTCCAAGTACTACGACAAAGTGACACGATATCTGGAAGAGTTACCCGAGGAGCAGACTACTGAATCTGTGCCTCAGGCAACTGGGTCTCAGGCCGCAGGTGATGATTCCTGAAGCCAGTCAATCCTGGGCCGTCCTGGGCGGCGCCTTTGACCCGATCCACTTCGGGCATCTCAATCTTGCTTCAGGTGCTCTCCACAACGCCCATCTCGACGGGGTCGTGTTTGTGCCCACCTACTCGGCCGCCCATCGTGCTGAACCGATGACGGCTTCATTTCTAGAACGTCTGGCTATGACCTATCTGGCTTGTGAAGAGTATGACTCGTTTGAGGTCAGCGATATTGAAAGTGAATTGCCTGAACCGTCGTATTCGGTGCACACAGTTCAGGCACTGAAGAAGCAGTATCCCGGGGTGTACTGGAGTTTCCTGATCGGTGCAGACAA
>WJKG01000264.1 GCA_014729205.1 candidate division GN15 bacterium
CGGTTGCCCTCCTCCGGGTGCGTGCTCGAAATCGGCACACGGCAGATACCGCCCACCTGCACCGCCGCCAGGGTAGTGTCGTTCTCACGTGTAGTCACACTGATCAGGCGACCCAGCAGGATATCACCGGCCGTAATACCGGTCACCTTGCCGGCACCGGTCAGCGTGACTGCCGTGCCGATGTCATCTTCAGTCAGGTCATCCGTTCCGGTGGTCTGGTTGACCTCAAACGTCGCCAGAAGCGGCGCAATCGTATCCAGGTTCTGCTCTCGTACTGTCATGGGTATGCCCCCTGTCTATAGTCGTGTTAGTCTGCTGGCCGGGAGAAACTCCCGCGTGGCCGGGACCGGCGTCCCTCACATCTGCTTGTCATTTGTACCGAAACCGCTGACCGCCGACATGCTTGCCGGGAAGGTGTCACGAAACCGGGCCGCTACCCGGCCGTAACTCTGCACTAACTCCCTGGCCGACATATGCGGCAGCCGCTCGGTCAATTGCTCAGTTGTTTCCAAGTCACCCCGTCCGCCGCGAGCCACCGCACATGCCCTGGCCATACCCGCAATACGCGAACTGAGATCCTGCCGCAAGACCGCAACCTCATCCTCGTACTGCTGCATCTGCTTCAGCACCGTTGTCAGCGATTCCAGCGTCTCGCAAAGTGCGTCGAAATCGACCTCTGTCAGTTCTTCCCGGCGCAACGATGTCACCACCGAGCGTATCGTCGCCAGGCGTTCCTCAAGGTTCTTCACTGGTGCCCCCTGTCTGTTCTTTCAGATAGTATTCAATGCGTGAGAGTCTCGCCTCGATCTGACGCGAAAACTGGTAGAACTGCTCCCGATCCACCACCCCTTCACGAAGCAGGATTTCGAAAGCTGCCAGCTTCTTGTCCAGCGTCTCCACCACCACGCTCTCGGCCTTGGCGGCCAGATCCACTTTGAGTGATTGGATTGTCAGGAAATACGCCGCCACCATACTGATTACAACCGTAATCAAACTCAACAGGTGATGGTTGATGCGGCCCGGTGAATCGTTGCGCCTGTCATTGCACATGCTGCACCTCCTCGGGCTCCACAGTTCTTGAATGACGCGCCAGGTATCGTCGCTTGCCATTCAGCTTGACCGGCTGCAGGGTGAACCCGTCAACCCGAGCCTCCTCTGATTTGAGACAGATGGCGCCATCCGTGCTCCTTGTCAGTGTGACCCTGCCTCCCACATAGTGGGTGCTCGATACGACATCCGCCGACAGCCCAGTCGCTCTTTCAGCAAGGCAACCCCGGCCTTCGCTGAGTTCGTCGAGACTGGCATTGCTGAGCCGCCAGAGTTGCGCCTCGTCCCCATGACTCAGAATCAGCCAGGTCGCCGCTTCCGCCTCTGCCAGCCAGGCATGAACAGCGGGGTCGAGATCTGCCGTATCATGTGTCACGAAGAAGACGGCGCCGCTGGCACTTGATGAGCAGACCCACACACCGTCGCGACTACCAAGGCGAGTTGCAGCTTGCGCGAGTTCATACCCCTTCACACGTTCACAAGGGACCGTATCCACACTCATTCGACCGCCGGGTTGCACTCCAAGGCTCTCCATGCCGGGCTGTCCCGGCCAGAGCATGAGCCTGAGCCGGCTCACCGGTCCGGGTAGCCCATCAAGGTAGCGACGCACAAGATACGTACTGCATCGAGACTTCCCCCGATAGCCGACCAGGAGTCCACCCAGTGTGAATTCGCCACGGCTTTCTGAGTGTTGCCGCCGGGAACAGGCAGGACGCCCCAGGTCCACAAGTTCACGTCCATCTGGTCGGCATACCCTCACGCAGGAGCCCTTCACCTGGAGGCGTACAGTAAGGCCCTCGTAGCGCGGCATCACCAGGTACTCAGCCAGCGGATCAGTGTTGGCTATGGATAGTGGCTCCGGCGGGACCACGGTCTGGCCGTCTGAACCGTGCTCGGTTCCAACCTGTGGTACGGCCAGTTCCGCTCCCACTTTCGTATCCGGAGTTGCCCCCCGATATACCAGCGAGGTCTCCAGCACCTTCCTGATATCCCGGTAGTTGAAGTGGCAATTGCGCTCCTGACCGCCAACCCGGTATGTTACCAACGGCTGGTGTTCGCACTCACGAATATCATTTCCACAAATCGAACACTCAGCCCGACCAAATACGAAACCAATCGAACACTCTTTCACTATCCCCTGGTCTATCTGCCGACGAAGATCCTCGGCACCATTGGTCGCCTTCAGCCAGTAAAAGTAGCTGAGGACCCATCGGGCGCCGTCTCGCTCGACAGCCTCGGCATGAAATGTCCGTCCTATTGGCAGGCTGTCCTTGCGATGCCCCACCAATACCGGCGAATCCACCAGCAACTCAGCCAGGCGGCTATGTTCCTCCGCCGGAAAACATCCCCCGAAACTGTTCACGCGATCAGACAACACCAACATACGCCGGATATACACGTCGCCCGCCGAGACCGGCGTTTCAGGCGAGATATTGCTATTGATGCGCTCAATATGCTGAGATTCCTCGCCCGAAAGCGCTTCTTCTGAAAGCCGGGCGATCACCTGTCCTATCCGCCTATCCATATATGCTCCAATCTGTTTCAGTCTTTACCCCTGCAACGAATCAGGACTTCTCCTGCAGGTTTGTAGAGATAATGTGCAGAAGTCTGCACAAATGACGATACAAGACCCAGTGCGTATACATTTGTTCAGGCTGTGTTAAGATGCTGGCGGCCAGTAACATATTGGACCGGCAGATCAATTATCCCACCGGCGGCACCCGTATTGCTCAGTTCTGGAGTGAGGTAGTTTGTCTATTTTTAACGACTTAGGTGCGATATGAGAAAAACCAACAAGAGACCTTCACATCCGTTCAAGTGGATTGTGGCGTTGCTCGTATTCTTCCTGGCCCTGGGAGTGACTTTCTCGGATGTCCATGGCTTTAATTTCCCGAAAGGGGGAACGCCTGACAACCCGAGTGGTAGCTCCTCCAGCCAGAATGTCGTTTACGATCTGTCCACGCCCATCCCTGATTATGGTGTGACGAATCAGAATTGCGATGATCCGCCTGCGGTTCCTGAGCCGACCACGTTAATCCTTATGGCCAGCGGTCTGGCTGGTATCTACCTGGCTCGTCGGAACAAGTAAGCGGAAGATCCTGGCAAGGACAACCCCCCTATCCCGAAACGCCTTCTGAGAAAACCTCCCCTGAGAAGGCGTTTCCCTTTGCATCCCAGGCCGGGACGGTACATCAGACTCGGACGTTCTAGATCATATCAGTTCATCCCTGTGATATCAAATGCGTCCTACCCGAGGCTGAATCACCGCCCGGCCTTCTTTATTTAGTGGCCAGACGGCCAGCGCCAGCGCCATGAGCGCATCGCACTGGTTGTTGTCATCCCAGCGCGCCTGACGTAGTTCATCCTCCAACGACCAGACTCTCCCTTCTCCATCGGCAATCTCCCACCGCTCATAGGCCACCCGATTCTGGGCATGAAGAATCTCCAGATTGGTCAACAGCTCGGCCTTACTCACCGGCGTGAAAACAAAGCATGTTGGTTTATACTCAGCTAACTGCTGGGCAATGACATCCCCTAATCCGGTAGCATCAACAACCAACTGGCCTGGGAATTGCCGCTGGCGATACTTGATCCGTTCGATCACTACCTGCCAGTCCAGGTGCTTCATCCGCTCCAGCGCAATCACCCTGGCGACTCCATCGCTGAGACCCACCGTGACACCCACCGTCGCCGTCCGTTTGCGCGCCAGGTCCCAACCTGTCAGACAGCGCGCCTCGGACGCACCGCTTTTTGCCGCCCGCTCGCGCAGGCGCCGCCCCAGTTTCAAGGCACGATCGACATGCTCTCCGGGAATCACCTCCCCGCCACTGTCCACGAACTGCCCTCTGATATTCTGCTGCACTCGCCTTTCCGAAAAGCTGCGCAGCCGCTCCCCTAAGAACCGCTGTGAGATAGCAAAATTCTCGCGGCTGTCACCTGTCTGATAGTACCCCTCCCGTTTGCCGGAGTGCAGCTCGCACGCACGTCGATAGAACCAGTTCTTGCCGTTCGGAGTCGACACCAGATCCAACCGACCCTCACGGTCAGCCAGACGCATAAGCACCACCTCCTCGACCACGTACTCCGGGTCGGTCTCGAAGGCTACCTCATCGAATATGAACAGGTCATAGTCGTTACCGAGCAGATATTGCCCGCGGTTCTGCGTGGAACGCGCCTCGATAGTGGCACCGTTGCCCAGCGTCATCTTCGGAAACGGCGTGCGCACGAGTGATTTGACAAGCGGCGATATCAACGGTGACTGATGCACCAATCGTACGGCCTGATCGAACACCAGATTCGCCTGCTCCTGGGTAATCGATGCTACCACCGCCCGGTAACGACCGGCCCGATCAAAGCGAATGGGCCGCACCCGAAACATCGAGCTATGCAACAGCTTCACCGCCGAGACGAATGACTTCCCCCATCGATTGCCGGTGGCGAGCAGGTTTTCCCGATGAACCGAGTTTGCCAACCAGAGCTTCTGTCCGTCGTGCAGACGCTGCCCGAGTACCATTCTCGCAAAGTAGGCAGTATCGGTCAGCGCGCGACGCCAACGGATCGTCCCGCCGCCCATCCTAAAGCAACCTGGCAGCCTCGGCCTGGGCCGTTGACTGGTCGATCAACCCCGCTTCGTGCAGCTTGAGAAGGTTGTCAGTGCGGGCCGACTGGATCTCCGCCTGCTCCTTTGCCTGATAGCTGAACGAGTTGTCAAATCGTGCCCGACAGGCCACCGGTACGCGCGCCAATGCCAGTTCGATATTGCCGATCCACTCCAGAAACGCGGCTACCTGCTGTTGCACTGAACGCACTTGGCGCATCACCATGTCGAACTTGAACGCCGACCATGTGGTAGTGGCACCATAGGAGTACCCGAGCAAGAACGGCGACAGGTTCATGCCTCCACAGATCTCCTCAATCATGGCCCGATGATTGAAGAACCAGCTGTTACTCTGGCTTCGCACACCGCTGGGCCCGATGTACTCGATCGCAACATTGTCCCAGGTCACCGGGTTATCCTCCGTCTGGCAGGAACGAATCATATTCACGGTCGAATCGAAATACTCGTTAATCCGATCCGTGTACGCCCGATCCGACTCTCCAGCATGACGTTCCGGTGGCGTGATCCTCACGTGCAACCGATGATATCCAGCATTGTGGGTTGCGCGACGCATATCATCCACGAGCTGTTGCTCGATAAACGCCACAAATGGTATCCCCGCCAGTAACGAGCGGCCAAACGGATCATCCACCCCGCTACCAATCGGCAGGTGATAGAAATCGGGACGGTCCAGTGACATCGACTCGTTCTCACCCTGCATGACCAGTCGCTGTCGCCCCCCAACAAGGTCGACACCTATCACGGCTGGGTCTACGGGAATGACGCGATCAATGCCGGAGCCATCCGCCAGCACCGTGAGAAACGTCCCGAAACCGCCGTCACGATACATATGCAGGCACACGTCGGTGACCAGGCGTTGCAAATCGGCATACCTGTTGTCCGGCCGGGGGTACAAACGACGTTCGAGCCGTTCCAGGACGCGCCCCGCCCGCTCCTGCATCGGCGAGGAGGCCGCCGGATCGGCCACCAGCTTGACCGGTGCCGCCGTCAATCGGACCCAGGTCCAGATTCCAGCACTGACACTGGGGATACTGTCGCTGAGAAACCGATAGAGCCGAATCCGGTGCCGGCCTCCCGAGACGTCCTCCGGGGCCAGCTTCAGCAGTCGCTCCAGACGAGCCGCTGTCGGCAGCTTCCGGTTGTCTTGCGAAGCTGCCTGGGTTGCCTGGCGCAGACTATTATTATAGACTTGCTCGATCGTTTTTACATTCATTCGAACACCTCCTTTTCCCCTGTGCCCAAGGGCCAAATCACCCTCTAATCTGTAGCGAATTTGCCAACAAGCCGTTTTCAGGTGTCCAGTAACTGGACAACCACCGCCATCGCGAGATCGTGATTGGGGCTAATTGGAGCGTTCGAGACGATAGACATACCGTCACCACGACCAACCTTAAAACTAATACATTGACCAACAATTACTTACATCAGAAAACACGAGCCATCGGTCTGGTATCATGTAAGCTTCCTGCCCTTGGTCCGATTGTCAGAACGTTAGGTTGAGCGTCGTAGGCCGTTAGGCGTGGTCACGTCTCCGTAATGTACTGCCCATCAATCATTTACAAGAACAGGTATGCCGCGACGCCCCCAGAAACAGTGTCCGCTAACTGGACACTCAATCGCGAGATCAGGCTCTATCATTCGCCTTGACAAGCATTGAGAATAAAACTGCGCGACTATAGCGCTGCACAACAACGACTTACAGTGGCCACCGCGCCACCTGTCGGGTTTTGGCATCGAGGTTGCTTTATCTTGGGCAAGGCAATGAAATAACCGTAACACTTTTCAATAACGATGAGGACTAAAATGAAGACACTTCTGACGATCGCTTTCAGCTTGCTGTTCGTCACCGGCTCCATGGCCGCGGTGAACACCGAGTTCTTCACCTTTGATGACTACAGCGACATGTTTGATTACAACAACAACTGGTCGCCGATCGACTTCAACAAGAACGGTATCGAAGACGACACTCCGTCCCCGTTTGGCACGGGCATCGGCGGTGAGCTGTTCGACTTCGAAGGCGTTTTTATGACGGAAGATGACGACAATATCTACATCGGCGTCACCTCCACCTCCGGTTGGAGCTATGACAAGTGGAACATGGGTGACCTCTGGATCACCACCGCCAATGGCACCACCTACGCTATCGATGTCACTGGTGACATGGGCAGCGATGCCACCGATCTGGGTCTGTACTACGACCCGACCGCTATGCCGATTCCGGTTGAGCCGGGTGGCTATGGCTACGATTCCTACATCGCTGACGAAGCCGGTCCGTTCGAGCTGAGCGGTGGCGACATGGTTGACTACGTCACCGGTTATGCCACGTACTTCCAGGAAGGCTTCGAGGACAATCCGATGTATGCCGGCGAAACCTATGGCTGGTTCCACGAGTATTCCATCAGCAAGTCCCTGCTGGATAACGGGGACTACGGCTACCTCGGTCTGAGCCAGACCTACCGTTGCGGCAATGACAAGTTCGAGTACAACCCGGTTCCGGAGCCGACCACGATCGCTCTGTTCGGTCTGGGCCTCCTGGGTGCCGGTATTGCCCGCCGTCGGGCCAAGTAAGTAAGCAATTTCGGCTCACGTAGCAAATTCACCAAAAAGAACCCGCCATCAGGCGGGTTCTTTTTTTTGTCCCACCAATCGCTAGCGAACCTCCCGTAAATAAAATGCATACAATACACTTGAAGTGAACGGAGCCGGAACCTATATTTCGGCCTCGTGACTGAATACTCTAACTGATTGTCCGATATAGGTTGTAGGATGAATACACACTCGCGTGCCGCTGGCCGTGTCCTCGTCGCGTTGGCCCTCGTGGCTCTGGCTATCGCCTGCAGCGACAACCCGGCCCTCGAAGTCCGCTACCAGGCGGAGAAGATGTATGAGCAAACCGAGCGCCGGCTCGAGGAATTGCGCATGCGCCCGGATATGGGCGGTGCACAACTCAAGCAAAACATCGCCGATTCCTATGGTGATATCTTCCAGCACTGCCTGCAGGGTCTCAGCGAAGTCGACTCTGCCCGCTACCCGGTAGAAAGCAGAGAAATCGCCACTCTGGCCCACCAGGCAGCCAGCCGCCTGACCCAGATGTACTACACAATTGACCACTATGACACCTGCGTGACGATCCTCAGCAGGCTGCTCACGGAGGTCGACATGTACAAGTCGGACCGTATGATTACATACATCAACCTCGGTCAATGCTTGCAGGCAGCCGGACAGTGGGACAGCGCCCTTGCCGTCTATGACAACGCTGTCGATTCCTTCTACCCACCGATCTCGAGCAACAAGATAGTCGGCCGCCTGTTCAACCTGCCCACCCACGTCCTGCGTGTCATTGCCCGGCTGGGCGACAGCACCGCTTTCAATCAACGATTTGGCTGGGCCGAAAGCTACTACCAGCGATTGATCGATGATTACCCGGGAACGATTGTCGTCACTCCCAGCCACAGCAACCTGGCTCAGATCTACCAGATGAAGGGTGACTGGGAAAAGGCTATCGAGCATCTGGCCATGATGAAAAATCCCGCAGGAGCCACGCTTACTCAAGCGCGGCTTGAGATTGCGGACATCTACGCTCGTAACCTGCGCCAGCTCGCTACGGCGCTGAATCACTATGATGACCTGATGGCGGATCTGCAGCCGGCAGATAGCAACCTGATCCCGCTGATCAAGCTCAAGAAGGCTTCGGTCAAGATGGACCAGCGCAAGTACTCCGAGGCTCGCGATATACTTGTGGATGTGCGAGAGAACCACCGTGGCGCCTTCTCCTCCAGTCCGCTTGCCCAGTATACGCTGGCCCGGTCATTCGAACTCGAGGGCAACTTCAACCGCGCCCTGGCCGAATACAAAATCCTGCTGGAGAAATACCGGGAGTCCGATGAAGCCCTGTCCACCTATCTCTATCTTGCCAGGGAGTTCGAGGAACAGGGCCGTCACGGAGAGGCAACCCGATGGTACCAGGACGCAGCACGTGTCTACGATGAGCTGATTGCCCGCGGCAGCGGCACTATCGATGAAGCTCGTGGTCTGCTTTTCAAATCAGACCTCGCTGGCCAGCAGGGCCGCTGGCAGGAAACAGCTCAGATGCTCACCGATGTGTTCGACAAGTTCCCGAAGCATTCGCTTGGCCAGCGAGCGATGGTTAATGCCATTCGGGTCCACCAGCACAAACTCAACAATCCGCAGATAGCCGACTCACTGCGCCAGGTACTTCGCAGGTCGCTGGCTCGAGCCGAGAGCCCGACTTTCGAAAGCTGATTCACGGCGAGAAAGAAAGGCAAAACGACAGGGATTAGGGATCTATCGCCAGAGCCGGCATGTACAAGACCGAGAGAAGACTAAACGAATGTTCTTTGGGAGTAACCTATGAAATCACGTCGCTATCTAATCATTAGTCTCTTTGTGCTGTTAATCTCGCCAGTACTGGGCCACGCCCAGACCGATTACTTCGGCAAGATCGACACCGTATTCGCCGACATTGAGAAGATCGATAATCAGAACTGGTCGGTAACCATCTCCTACAGCAATGATCAGCCGGTGGTTGGCCTTTCCATTCCCCTTCGCCTGGCTGCTGGCGAGAACCGAATTGTGGGCGATTCTGCCATCTACACCGGGGGCCGCGTGGAGCATTTCGATTATAAGGGCTTCCGCGCCGACACCGCCATCCAGTGTGTCACGATGGGGATGATTGCCAACATGGGCCCCGAGCACAAGAGCCTCGATGCCGGCTTTGGACGCCTGGTTACGTTCTTCGTTTCGTCGCTCGATGACAAGCCGATTGCCGAGCTGCTGATTGACACCACGACCACCCACCCGAGCAACTCGCTGATGACAGTGGCCGACCGGTATCAGCCAACCGATGACGGTATCGATACCATTGTTGGTGAGCGTCTCTCCGAACTGTCGATCAAGCCGGCTTTTGTCATCAGGACTTCAGGAAAGTAAGTTCCCTGTCTACCAATCCTGTTAACCGGATACAGCAAGACAATTAAGCCCGCAGGCTTCAAACCTGCGGGCTTAGCTTTTTGGGGAACAGCGCAGTCAGCTATGGCTCGGAATCAGAATCGGTCTCACGTCGTTTAGGGACTATCCGCACCGACTCATCCAGCACAATAAACGGCCGGAGCTTCTCGCAATACTCGGGCGGAAGCAGGTTCTTCTGGTACGCCTTGAGCAGGGCGCTGGCATCCACCGCCATATACTCGTCCAAACCCAGCAACCGTGCCTGCGCCGCCAGATCGGCATGCGCCGAAGCGTCGGCCCCCTTGGTAATGAACTTCTCGCGAGCCTTAATGGTAACACGCACATCACCCAGCGTACCACTGAGCTTGTCCCAACCCGTCTCGCGCGCTATCTGCGTCACCTTCTCCTTGAGAGCATCCTGGCGGACCTTCAATTCCTTGATCTTCCCATCAAGCTCCAGGTACTCGTCTACCTGCTCCGCCAGACGCCGCACGCTCATTTCGGAACCATCGATCGGCAAGTCCGGGTCCTCGTCGAGTCGCTTTCTGTGCACCTTTGCCGGACACATGTCAAAGTATTCACACCACGAGCAGTGGGTGTCCTCGCGCGTAGGGAATTCCTCCAGCCGCTTGGCAGCCACCACCTCAGCTACCGCCTGACGCAACTCCTCGGCTATCATGTCCAGTTCCTCCTCCGGGAACCGGTAGCGAACGATCTCGTCCATGCGAAGGAAATACTGCGCTACTTCTATTGTCTCAAAATGCGGATATGCCGTCTTGACAGCCAGATGGTACAGCCCCATCTGGAACTTGAAGTGGTTGTCGGTGACCTTTGCCAACCGCCGACCGGTCTTGTAGTCACACACCTCGATGACCCCATCATCCCGCTTCCACAGCCGATCAATCTTGCCTCTGAACTTCAACGTCGTACCGGGTAAATCGAAGACAATATCATCCTCCGCCCCAATCAACGTCCCCTCATCAAACGGTTGGTACTTCTCCCAGTACGCCCCCACCAGACGCGCCCCGGCCCGAATAGTATCATCAACCGTGGCGTATTCTCCTGCCGGCTGTATCTTGTCCACGTCAGCACCGGACCACATCCGGTCATACTCGTCAATGGCGTCCTCCCGCGAGATCAGCACCCCGTCCTGCGCCGCGCGATACAGCTTCTCAATAACGGCATGGACAATACGCCCCATCTCCAGCTCAGCGGATATCGTCGGTGGCAGTGCCCGACGCTCTACATACTTGAACTTGTACTTGCAGGGACACTGTCGGAAAAGGTCCAAAGAGGAAAAGCTATGTACCATGGACAAAAGCCCCCTTCCTGGCTACAGCGGCTCGCGCTCACGCCGCATCAGCCGCTGGATGATTCCGGATAAGTAACCCCATCCTAAGCCGAAGTGAATAGCAGGGAAGATCACGGGGCCATACAGCAGGCAGCCAAGCTGTTTCTCCCTGACTGCCAGGTAAAATGAAAAGAAGATTATAAGCAGCATGTACAGACCGGTAACGGTCGTGAACACCTCACGCGCCGCCGATGATACCAGTGCCAGCAGCAGCAACAGCGCGAAACCGGCTACCCCGGCCGCCGCCAGCCACTGGATAGGCGAGAAGACACCATGTTTCAACGAGAACCGATGACGTCCCTGACCGTAGCGTACCATCTGGCGCCACAGTCCCCTCAAAGAGGAGCGCGGATAGTAACACACTGATAGCTTCGGCGAAAGAAACGCCTTCATACCGTGAATATGCACTCGGTAGTTGAAATCGACATCCTCGCAGGCGTCGAACTCCTCATCGAAATACCCAATCCGCTCGAACACCTCCCGAC
>WJKG01000265.1 GCA_014729205.1 candidate division GN15 bacterium
CCTGGGAACTGCTCAACTACCTGCTAATTGCTGTGGCACTCAGTATCGTCTCGGGTATAAGCCGCGCGGTTCGACGCTGGGCTGAGCGTCGACTCCCAGAGGAATCTGATACAGACATGAGATCAATCAATCATGAATAGAGACGGGGAGTGGCGCCACACGCCATTTCTCATTGCGCGGCTTTGCGTCATAGGCTTGCTTCTATGGGCGTTAGGACAACATCAGTATTCTTACTACGTCTTGCTCCGCTGGGCAGTAACCGCTTGTGCTTTGTGGGTGGCTTGGGTGGCATTCGAAACGCAGCAAGAACTGAATTCGGCGAGTGTGGCCTTTGGCGCAGTGGCGATCTTATTCAACCCAGTCTTCCCTATCTACCTTAGTCGCGAGATCTGGCGGTTGGTCGATATCGGCGTTGCTGCGCTCTTCGCCGCGAGCCTTAGCAACAAGTGGATTGGCCGGAGGTCCTTGAAGGGCCATTCCAGATAATCAGCACAATGGCCGGTGGCCCATATGCTATTCTTGTCTTTCTTCATTCTCGGTGGTCCAGACACCCGCGCACGAACAGCAGACTGGTTCGTATCCGATGAATTGAGAGAGCGTGACATGATACATAGCGGTGGTAAGAAACCCACCCAGAGGGTGGGCCACTGCACGCGATGACTCGAGCGGTGTAGCGAGAGCTGCCCGAAGATGGGGGGGCCCGGTGGCCTCCTTCCCTACCGAAGGGATCGTGGGCTTCAGGTGAAGAGTTACCCGGCAGCCAAAGGTGTTACCTATGTTGTGAATTCATTCTGTTACCTAATTTGTGAGACGTTCGAGGAAGAAGAAACCCACCCAGAGGGTGGGCCACCCCGGGCGCACGAACAGCAGACTGGTTCGTATCCGATGAATTGAGAGAGCGTGACATGATACATAGCGGTGGTAAGAAACCCACCCAGAGGGTGGGCCACCCCGGGCAAGGGTTGAGTTTGGGTGAGATCGCCGCGTCGCTGCTCCGCAATGCTCCTCGCGATGACTCGGGCGGTGTAGCGAGAGCTGCCCGAAGATGGCAGGGGGCCCGGTGGCCTCCTTCCGCTTGGCACCGGGCAGAAGATCCTGCCCCGGATTGGTGGGCCACCTCACAAGATCAGTCATGCCCTATGGCTGGGGCGGGGCGGTGACGGGATTGTGTATCATAGATGTGTGCAGCGGGGTGCGAAAGCTGGACGGTTATGGTGCACTTTCACGCCGGTTACGCCATCTTCTCTGTTACTGCAAATTATTGTTACACAACAATATCACATCGCCAGAGCTTAAATCTGTGGGTTGGTATGGGCTTTGCCTGATAGGGGGCACGGATTTGTGTTGACCGGCGGCCAAGGCCCCGGTCGGAAAGTGCACAAGATTTGTGTTGTTTTGGGAACGATTACCGATTGAGGATCGTTTCGACAACGCGATGAAACGAGTTATGAAAATGTCACACACCAAACTACTCATGGCCTCGCTGGCGTTGATCGTGCTACTGGGGACCGGTTTCGCACCGACACCCTCGCAGTGGATACCGCAGGTGTCGGCTGACGAGCTGGCCGAACGCCAGATCGCCGACAGCCTGTTGACGGTTTACGGCGAGGTGTATCATACGGCGCTGACCGAGGGACCGGAAGCGGTGGTGTCGATGATGGATCCGGTGGCGCGGCGCTATCTGTTGACGACGGTGAAGTCGCTGGAGTATGAGTCGGTGGTGTCGTATATCGAGAAGCAGGTCGATTCCTGGCCGAATGCGGACACGCTGTCGGTGCGGGCGGTGGATCGATCCGGGGACTGGATTCGTCTGACACTGACGGGTACACCGCGACCGGGATTCGGCGACGACTGGACGCGCTACACGATGGTGCTGTATCGGACTCATGAAGATGGGTATCGGATGGCGGCGGTTACCTCGTTTGAGCGAGAGACGCGTGACCGGTATGGCTATCCGGTGAGCCTGCAAGAGATGGAGCTCCCGGAGCTATTCCGCTTTCCCAAGGTACTATAGCAGCGGTTTTTGGCGGGCCGCTTCTCCCCTTCCTCCCTCCTTTACTCAACTTAGTAGAAACGTTGACTGTCAGTCGGGTGCTTTGTCCTGTTGTGGTGGATTGGCGGGGTCGGGTGGCTCGGGATCCCGGGGGCTGGGATTAACCCATTCATCGGTGAAAAAGAGGGGTTTCTCCGCATCGATTGCATAGTTGTCCTTGCGGAAGCGGAGGGCGACATAGGTGCGCGCCTGGGCGGTGGCGATGACCGAAAGCATGTAAGCGACGATGGTGGTGAAGCAGACAAAGAGCATGGCTGCCAATAGGTAGCTGGAGGCGCTGTTACCGCCGGTCATGGTGTAGCGGGCGACGGTAAAGCCCCAGTCAATGCCCGGAAAGATGCTGAAGATAAACCGGGCAACATCGGAGCGCACCGGCAGGTGAGCGAGGCCGGAGCGGACGAGATCACCGGGGATACTGCCACCGCCGAGGGAGGCCGTCCAGACGAGGAACTGGATGGCGCGATAGGCGGCATAGGCGTACACAAAGCCGAAGATTTTCGCGGCGACCAGGCTATAGGCGGTGTAGCCGAACCATCGGACGGGTTGACGGATGATGGTCGAGAAGGTCTCGAGGATGGCACTGAACGCCTGTCCGTGGCGCTCGGCAGCGGCGGTGATAGGGAGCAACAGGATTGAGATGGAGAGCACGGCCACGACCAGCATGGCCAGCATGGCGACGAGGAAATTCGGCAGGACAAAGAAGATGCCGAAGATCCACTCACCCAGGTACGGGATGCGGGTGATCAGTCCCAGGAGCGCTCCGGCGCCTATGAGGAAAACCAGGGCGAGGACAATGGCCAGTTCGGAGGCGAAGATTTGTCCGAAGCGGCGCAGGCCGACGGCAATTGCCTTGCGAGCGGTGAGAAAGCGGTTGCCGCGGATTTCCTCGATTTCGATGATGGCGACGGAGAACAGTCCGAGCATCACAGACAGACCGGACAGGGCGATACCGGCATAGAAAATCACGCGAGCGACCACGTTTTCCAGTGTAAACCACACGAAGGGCAGCAATCCGTAGACGTCCCAGATGATTCCCGGCCTCTCCCCCGCTATCGCCAGCGCCAGGTAGGTGAAAGCG
>WJKG01000266.1 GCA_014729205.1 candidate division GN15 bacterium
AATTCGCGAAGCGTTCCTGAAGGTACTCGTGGGAGCGTTCCACCAGCGTGTAGTGTATCCCACGAAAGAAGAAACCGAGGCCAAGGCCTGATGAAGCTACTGATCTTCAAGGCGGCCGATGCCCGGCTTCCCCGGCTAAAGCTCGACCGGTTGTTTACGGCCATAGTACAGTACGAACTGGATCCCTCGTTTCCGTCAAATGTGAACGCCATCTTCGTGGATGATACTCAGATGAGAGAGCTCAATCAGGAGTTTCGCTCGCTTGGTCGTACGACGGATGTTCTGTCGTTTGTCGTCGACGATATACATGAGGAAGAGGGCACATTTGGAGAGATCTACATCTCATGTGACCGGGCTCGCGAACAGGCTCGTGAATATAAGGTCTCGTTCACCGATGAGCTGCTGCGGTTGTTTGCCCACGGGATGTTGCACCTGGCGGGCTGGGACCACCATGACGATGAGTCGCTGGCCCGCATGCAGAACCGTGAGAACTTCTTTTTGCATAAACTGCGCGAAGGTGAGATGAAGCATGACCGCTGATTGGATTGCACTTCTCATGGTCGTTATTGGCTATTTTCTGGCGTACGGAACATCCCTGTACGCGATATCAATGCATATCGATCCGGATGAGATCCGCCAACTCATTCCAAAGGTCTCTAATCGTCGCCGGCGGTTCCTTGAGCGGCTCAGCCAGGATCCGCGTGCGTTTGTGCAGACCGCTATGCTGTTCCGGTCGCTGGCGTTGATAGCCATCACCGGCTGCTCCATCATTGTGTTGCAGTCGCTGGCGCAAACTCTGGCAGTGAGGACGTGGATTGTCCTGGTGCTGGGGCTGACCCTTGTATGGCTGTTGTTCGTGTATTTCGTGGAGTACTTGCCGCGTCGGGCGTCGCGCAAGTCGATCAGTTCATCCATGAATAGACACTTCTGGCTGGTTTCCATCCTGTACACAATCCTGCTACCGGTGGTGAGGGCATATCGCGCCCTTTTGCTGCGCGGGCGAACTCGCGAGGTCGTCTCCGAGGAAGAGAAAGAAGATATCGTCGAACGGGCAATCGAGACGCTGGCCGAGGAAGCGGGGATCGACGAGCGGATTGTCGAGGAAGACGAGAAGGAGATGATCGGTCAGATTTTCCTGCTGGACCAGACTATTGTCCGCGAGATCATGATTCCCCGGATTCACATGACAGCCATCAATCGGAATATGACCTTCCCGGAGATACGTGAACTGGTGGCCAAAGACGGACATTCCCGCTATCCCGTATATGAAGATTCCATCGATGCCATTGTCGGGCTGATCTACGTCAAGGATCTGTTCAACCGCATGCCACAACCGGGTGAGCGGTTTGCGATCGATGATTATCTGCGTGAGCCGTATTTCGTCCCCGAGACCAAAGTCATTGGTGAGTTGCTACGGGAATTCCGGTTCAAAAGCCTGCACATTGCGGTTGTTGTCGATGAGTACGGTGGAGTTGCCGGCTTGGTGACGTTGGAGGACATCATCGAGGAAATCGTTGGCGAGATCCGCGACGAGCATGATTACGAGAGCGATATGTTCTCGCAGCTACCGGATGGCCGTTACAAGGTCAGCGCATCAATGTCTGTTGAGGAACTACAGGAGTTGATGGCGGTGGAATACGACCAGGGGGACAACGACACCGTGGGTGGTCTCATCTACGATCTGGTGGGGTCGGTTCCAAATGAGGGACAGTTGGTTCACTGGCACGACATACAGTTCGAGGTATCCCGAGTCGAGGGACAGAGGATTGTTGACGTGCTCGTGCGACGCTGATCCTTAGTGCGTTTGATTACGTCACAACACTCCGAACAGGCGTCACTCGGTTACAGCTTTGATTCAGTGTTTCTTGAGGGTTCAGCAGCTTCGGGGTTCGATGCTTGAGGGTCCTGCGACTGCTCGTCGCCGTGATCTCCGTCCTCCACACAGGCCATGATTCTCGTGAGTGCCGGGAGTCCCTTGAAGTTCCTGCGGGACTTTTCAAACAGCTCGGCGAGCTGGTATTCCATCTGTCCACAGTTGATCATGATATACGGCACTCCGTGTTCCATACAGGTCTGGGCCATTCGGAACAGCTCTATCTTGGCACAGAAACGGGCATCGCAGATCACCGCGTCGGCCACCCGGCGCAGGTTTCCTTCGACCGTATGCTCCGCGTCCACGGCGATCAGGTTGATCCGCTCCGCACTCGCCTGGGGGTGGTAGTGTGACAGAATCTTGCGGTTCAGGGTGAACAGCAGAAGCCGCATGTTTCTGGTTCCAGTTGCCCGAGGCTCTTGATTATCGCCGCGATTGCGATTGAGTGGCAGTGACAGTGTAAACGTGGTACCGGCACCTTCAACCGATTCGGCGAAAAGGTCGCCCCCGTGCTCCCGCGCTATGTTGCGACCTATTGCCAACCCCATGCCGGTGCCAGCCAGTTCGTCACGACCCCAGACACCTTTGGTGGAGAAAAAGGGATCGAAGATACGGCTGAGGTTCTCCTCTGATATGCCTGCCCCGGTATCGCCTACTTTGATGAGCACATCGTTCTTCTCGCGCACAAGTGCTACCGTGATTACACCGTCACTACCGATTGCATGCTGGGCGTTTATGAACAGGTTCATCAGGATCTGCTGGATCCTCGACGCAGAAATTTCGACAGGTGGAATG
>WJKG01000267.1 GCA_014729205.1 candidate division GN15 bacterium
GGTGAATACAGAGGCGACGGCTACGAAACCGTGCTGTCGTTCATCTACCGATTCTAAGGAGGTCAGAAGAGTATGAAATCGATTCTTACGTACACCCTTGTTCTGACCGCACTGGTTGTTGCCGCTCTTACGCTCGGGTGCACTGACCGAGGCGACAACTACAATCTGAGCGGCCCGACCTGGGAAGATAATCTGGTGGAGGGTGGACAATCTCCGCTGAAGCATAACTTCAACTTTGAGCTACTGCTGCAGACGCGGAACAAATTCCAGATGATGTATATGGTAGCGTATCTACCCGACGTTCCACAGAACAACGAGCCGGATGAGGGTGATCCTGAGCCTCTTCCGGTACTGATCTTATTGGCGCCGCAGGACGGTACCAAGTATTACTATTTACACCACGGCTTGGAAGAGGTTGCCGATGAGCTGATTACAACGGGGATTATTGACCCGATGATGATCGTCTAGGTGGAGAATGATCCGGTGTTCGGGGGCTATTTCTACGCCGGTGGTGGTTCAGCCACTTACGCCTACACCAGTGACAGTGGCGATGGCACTATCAACTCGAGCGCTGGCTCCGGGGCATACGATGAGATCATTGGCGATGCCCTTGTCGACTTCCTGTCGACTCGTGTCCAAGGCTGGACCACCGATGATTCGACCCAGTGGGGTATAGGTGGATTCGGGATGGGTGCCTATGGCGCCTTCCGTGCCGCAATGATGCACCCGAATACGTTCCACTCCGTCTCTGGGGTGGACGGTCCCATGGACTTTGACGGACCCGATGGTAACTCCGGTCTTATTAACCTGGTAGATCAGGTCTTCATGGAACAGAATATACCTTATGGTGTCGACAGCGCGTACAAGCGATTCGACACTGCCGGGGCCTGGCATGCGTCACGGCTGTTTGTCGGTGGCAGTATCGCCTTCAGTCCGCTTGATACATTGGTATACACAACGATTCTGGTTGCTGGGCCTCAGGGTGGCGGTACCGGACCGAGCCGACAGATCGTCCGCGTGGACTCCACCTTCAAAGTCGATCCTGCCACTGCCCCGACCGCCATCACGGATCTGGTAAAACTGTCTCAGGAAGGTGGCAAGGACTTCGACTTCCTTTTGCCGTTCGATGCCAACGGTACCATGGTCAACGATGTCTGGAACGACAAGTGGCTGCCCAATAACCTGGAGAGCCTCTTCTCGGATGAACCGGGTGCCCAGGGTGCCCTGACCAATGCCGACATCTGGATCGGTAGTAGCGACCAGGCCCGTTTCGGCTACCATGACCAGACACAGTCGTGGTATAACACCATCGCCGCCGTTCACCCGAACAACAGCGCCGACACCCTGGTGTGGTATGACTACGATGGTTATGCCGGCTACGGCGCCTCGCACGACCAGTATGTCTACGACCTGCTGCGCGAAATGCTGATCTTCCACGATCGCAGTTTCAAGAAAGCCCAGGGTCGCTAAGCATATCGGTAACCAACAATGCAAATACGGCCCGGAAGACACGCGTAGTTCTTCCGGGCCTTTTTTGATGACCGGGTTGTTTTCAACCTCAAACTGGCGATGAAACTATGAAACCGTACGATGTCCTTGCCGTCGGCGCGCACCCTGATGATGTCGAGGTGGGCTGCGGTGGCGCCCTTATCGAGCTTTCCGAACGCGGTCGGCGATGTGCCCTGGCCATCCTCACCCAGGGAGAGATGGGCACCGGGGGCGATCCGGATATCCGCTGCGCGGAAATCGAAACTGCCGCTCATGTGATGGGTGTCGATGTTGCCGAGGTGTTCGACTGGGGCGACACCAAACTCACCGACAGCTATGAGCACCGCCTGGAACTCGGCCAGATTATCCGCCGGCTGCGCCCGCGGATCATTCTTTGCCCGTGGCCGCAGGTTTTTCATGGCCGCCGCCAGTCACACCCGGACCATGTCGCCGCCGGGCAGATTACGATCAACGCTGCCAACGTGGCCAATCTGCGCAAGGCGCCGATCGAGGGAGATATCCATCTCGTCACACGCATTTTTCACTATTTCCTGCCACCCAATGTCACACCGAGCGTGGTCGTGGACATCACGCCACACTACGACCGATGGATGCAGGCCCTGGCGGCGCACCAGTCGCAGTTTCTGAATCCGCAAAAGGGGAAAGATTACATGGAAAGCCTGAGTATCATGGCCAAGAGTTTTGGTGCTCTGGCGCGTGTGAAGTATGGTCAGGGATTTGCGACTGCAGAGCCGGCGGTAGTGCGTGACATCACCACTCTGGCCGACCCCCACCCCACAGAGGAAACCCGCCGCCTGGCCCAGTGATCATACCCAATAGTCGAGCATGGCGGGTAACGACCGTTGTCGTTAGTCGCCAGTGCCCGCTGTGTCTTCCGGGGGCAAGGGAAGATCGAGACGGATGTAGAAGCTTTCTCGCCCCAAATCACCGCGCCCCACGGGAACCTCGTTGACAAGAGCCAGTGTCTGGTAGCCTTCCTTTGAACAGCGAAGTTCGACAGGCGGTGACCCGGAAAAATGCATGTAGTACTGGCCCAGAGAATCCGTGATGTCGGATTTCTGATATCTAACGGTATCTCCGATGATCCCCAGGTACATAGTAACCGTGGCCCCGGCAATCGGTTCTGTGCTTAATTCATCATAGACTGTGCCAGTGTATTGGTACTCATCGTTCGGACTAATCAATGGCTCGGAGTCACACCCGCCAAGCCAAACCATACCGACCACAAACAGCACACTCAGTATTGATACCCACAGTCTCATAGCAAACTACCCATTTGTGTAGTGTAATTGTAATCGCCATACCCAATAGTCGAGCATGGCGGGTAACGAACCTTGTCGTTAGTCGCCAGCACCCGCTGTGTCTTCCGGGAGCAAGGGAAGATCGAGACGGCTGTAGTAGACCTCTTCCCCATGACCATCGCGCCCCACGGGAAACTCGTTGACAAGAGCCAGCGTCTGGTAGCCTTCCTTTGAACAGCGAATTTCGACAGGCGGTAACCCGAAAAAATGCATGTAGTACTGGCCCAGAGAATCCGTGATGTCGGATCTCTGATATCTAACGGTATCTCCGATGAACCCCAGGTACATAGTAACCGTGGCCCCGGCAATCGGTTCTGTGCTTAATTCATCATAGACTGTGCCAGTGTATTGGTACTCTTCCCTCGGAGTAATCCATGGCTCGTAGCCACACCCGCCAAGCCAAACCATACCGACCACAAGCAGCACACACAGTAGCATACTCTGCCGACTCAGAAGACGACGCGCGGTTACACTCCGCATAGTTACCCCCGTTGGTATATGTCAGATACGTTGCTTCCTGATTACATAGACGTGCCGGCCCATGCTCTTGTCAAGTCGAATGTTATACACAGGCCTCTGTTCTCGCTAGCCTCGCATATGAGCAAGTAGCGCCTATCTCCCGACGGCCTGCAGCACGGTCATCATCTGCCGTCCCCCATCGTCGGAGGCATCGATATACACTAACTCCGTCGCGTTGGTAAAGCGAAGGAGCTGCGTGGACTGGCCGGTACAGATCGCGTCCCCACCCATGCTGTAGACGAGGATGCGCGTGTTGGTCCCGTCGAAGTTGTGCTTCATCTCAATGCTTCCTGACACCAGTAGCTCCGGCGTTACGTCACCCCTGGCGATAAGGAACAGGGCGCCGATTCCTGTATTGGATGCCGATCGCAGAGATACTGTGCGGTCATCCAGCTCAACCTCGGCCATCGCGCCAAAGTGCGGGCCCACAAAACTCTGCGGAAAGGCGTCGCCCCGAATGATCTCGATCAGGGCCACCAGATCAGCCGGTGTCAGCACGTAGCCGTCACCATTGATGTCAGAGAC
>WJKG01000268.1 GCA_014729205.1 candidate division GN15 bacterium
CGGTGGAACAGGCCGCGAAAGACGCCGGCCACGATGTGACAGTGCCGTTCACACCCGGACGTACAGATGCGACACCGGAACAAACCGATGCCGAGTCGTTCGAGGTACTTGAGCCTGCTGCCGACGGATTCCGCAACTACCAGAAGAAGAAATTCGCCATCAAGCCAGAAGAGATCCTCATCGATCGGTCGCAACTGCTGACACTGACGGCTCCCGAGATGACGGTTCTCATCGGTGGCATGCGCGTCTTGAACGCCAATTTCGACAAGTCGCCGCATGGCGTCTTTACGAAAAGACCGGAGACACTCACCAATGACTTCTTCGTCAACCTGCTCGATATGGGTACCGAGTGGAAAGCGACCTCGGAAGACGAGGACTTCTTTGAAGGCCTTGATCGCAAGACCGGCGATGTCAAGTGGACCGGTACGCGCATTGACCTCATTTTCGGTTCAAACTCCCAGCTTCGAGCCCTGGCGGAAGTCTACGCCACTGAGGATTCACAGGAGAAGTTCGTCAACGACTTCGTCGCTGCCTGGGACAAGGTAATGAACCTCGACCGCTTCGAACTCGCATAGACCAACAGAACACTGAATTGAGCCGGGAGGTTGACCAAGTCAGCCTCCCGGTTGTTCGTTGAAGATTCCCCTTAACCGGTGGAAGGATTATGGAGGGCCACCCCTGGCATGTCCATGACTCTATCTGATCACGACTGACTGGGCGGAGTTGTCGCGTCAGAGGAGCAAGTTCGTCGAGTTTTCGAGTGACTCATTGTGTTACAAAGCTGTCGCGCTGGCCCGCCGAAACAACAACGCCGATGCAACCCAAAGCGCAATGAAGAACCCGTTCAGGACTGTGAACTCAACGTACTGTCCCCATGCGACCATAGCGACAACAGCAACTACTACTTGCGCAACGGCTGTCGCAAACAGCGCCCGCGCCATTCCCCTCGGCCGTAACCTTGTGATTACGGCGCCGATTCCAAGAACGACCACCCCCACATAGATCAAACCGCCCGAGTTGTCACCCTCAGTTGCCAGGGCAAGATCCATCCAAGTA
Organism: candidate division GN15 bacterium; assembly: GCA_014729205.1. GTDB lineage: Bacteria > Zixibacteria > MSB-5A5 > GN15 > FEB-12 > WJKG01. The sequence continues at coordinate 1,057 of WJKG01000268.1, forward strand.
AGGAGCAGAGCCGCCGCGACTGCAATGCCGACAGCCATTCGGTATGCAAGCGAGTTTCGTCTGCTTGAGACCAACTCATACACCAACCCGGCACCGAACAAGAGTATCCCGGCAACTACGAAATCGGTCAGATTCCAGACCACTTCGCCTGTAAACTGCATAGCCACCAGGGGTATTAGTAACATACAAGCTACCAACATGCCCCACACCGCCATTCTCTTGGTGAAGCTCTGTTCTCTCATCTGCGCTACACGCTCCTTCGCTATTCCGACTAACGTGTCATTTAACACCCGAATCAAAAGGCCAGGAAGTGTCTTGCCGGCAACTATGCGTTCTCGGCAGAGATCCCTGAATGTCTGTTTCATCCCCTCACCGAAACGGTCACGGAACGGTTTCGGATACAACCGAAGCAGGACGGCATACAGTCGCAGATATCGTTCTACAGAGTGTTTATTCCCCATGGGACAAAGCATCCGGAAGAAGCCGGTTCTCTTTGGCAACAGTCACCACATCTCGGTACCGCTCCAGCTCGGCCCTCAGCACTTCTCGGCCGTGGCCGGTTATCCTGTAATAGATACGACGCTCATCGTCCATTTCCGGATCCCTCTTCGTATCACCTTCACATATCAACCCCGCCTGGATCATCCGCCCAATCGAACCATAGAGCGTGCCCGGGCCCATCTTCACCTTGTCGTCTGAATCTGCCTTAACCTGCTTCATGATACCATAACCGTGCCGCTCGCGTGTGGAGAGCGCAAGGAGGATATGCAGTACTGCCGGTGTCAGCGGCTTGCCAGGTTCCTTTCTCTTCATAAGCTCATGATATATCCGTAACGGATATATGTCAAGAAAAAGCCCCCCATTTAGTCAGGTTTACTGCGCGATACGCCGTTTGCCGGCTGCCACTGAGTCCGAGGGGTGGTTGTTCTGCACTCGCCGGACAAGAACAAGGAAACTAACGAGCCGGTAACGGCTGACGACTTTGGTAAAGAGACTTGAAGATCATCAGGGAATCGAGGGCATTGAAGCAGAAGCTCCAGATCTAGCTAGAACGGATTCCGAAGGGCGATGACATCACCTGCCCGGATCCCTAGCGATGGGCGGCGAGGTTGCATGACTCGCCGCCCTCCCGATAGTATGATGCGGTCTAACTGAACTTCACGAGCGGCTTGATGATATTATCTTCCTTCGTTTCCATCATATGGTACGCCTTTTCGATTTCGTCAAACGGAAACGTGTGTGTCGTCATCAGCGTTGGGTCCACCCGCCCAGTCTCAATGATGCGCAGTAGCCGGGTCATGCGTTCGCGCCCGCCGGGACAGAGTGCCGTGCGAATCGTCTTGTCGCTCATTCCAACACCCCACTCGGCGCGCGGAATCTTCACATAATCCCCCTCGCCATGATAACCGATATTCGAGATCGTCCCTCCGGGACGTGTTACCTTGACGCAGTCTTCGAAACTCTTCTGAAATCCGAGCGACTCAATCGCGGAATCCACGCCTTTGCCATCGGTCATTTCCATGATCGCTTCCACGGGATCCTGCTCTTTGAAATCAACGACCTCGTCAGCACCGTACTTACGAGCCAGCTCCTTGCGATTGGGCAGCGTCTCCACTCCGACTACCCAGCCGGCACCCAAGAGGCGAGCACCCGCTGTGGCCATCAACCCCACCGGGCCCTGAGCAAATACGGCCACCGTCCCGCCGATCGGGATATTGGCGTGTTCTGCACCCACAAATCCGGTGGACATCATGTCGGTTGTATACAC
>WJKG01000269.1 GCA_014729205.1 candidate division GN15 bacterium
ACAATAGGGGACAACGAAACTGGGAGGCAGGGCATGTTGAAGAACGTTCGTTCTATGAAAAGAACGGTCGCGGCGGTCGTGGCTGGGACTGTTGTGTTGCTGCTACTAATGAATCTCGATGGATTATCACAGACAAGAGATTACTGGAGTTTCGTGAATGATTATTCCGAGACGAGTAACCCCAGCGGAGAATGGTCATGGGGGAGAAAGTGGAGCCCCACGGGTTCCTCCTTCGACCTGATGACTGTCAGATGGACCGATGGTTGGTATCTGGGAAACGCAGGACATGGTGGTCCAAGCATTGGAGACTGGGGACCCGCTATGTGGGCAAAAGACAATTCCAACGGCATTCCTGCTGTTCGGTGGACCTGCCCACAGGACGGCTTCTATGATCTTAGTGCATTGTTCATTGGCAATGACTCGCGCGGCGTCGATAATGGTGTCTATGTAATCCTCAACAGCAGTTCGATATTCACTGGCCTCGTACAGGCGCATAGGGATACGGTATCGTTTGATACTACTCAAGTCTGGCTCGCCGGCGGAGATCGTATCGATTTTGTATTGAGGTGGCATGGTGGGGTCTACTCTGAGTATGGTTGGACGAATCTCAGAGTAGTGATTCAAAACAGTACTGCGCCTCCAAGTATTCAGTGTCCCGGTGAGCACTATCCAATCTCGACATGCGAGTTCGGTGAGATCCGCGTTCACCTACCCGTACTCGCTGCAGACAACGTATCCATTGAAGGCAGTCCGCTATCCTCTTGGGAAAGCGATACGCTCGTCTTCAATTCAGACACGGCCGGTCTGTACTCGTTCATGCTTACAGCTTCAAACGCGTTTGGAAGTGATACGTGTCAATTCTCCATTGCGCTAACTGATAAATCCGAAGTATTACTCGATAATAATAACTTCACGTTCAACACGACCGACAGCTCGACAGTCATGCCGCAGCCGAAGATTGTCCATGTCTCCAGTCCGTGCGAGCCGGGGAATCTCGACTGGGAAGCGATCGTCATGCGCGGGGTCGACTGGCTGACCCTCGATCACTCGTTCGGCTCCAACCCGGATTCGATCGAGATCTCGGTAGTCGAGCCCGACACCGGTTTCACCCCCGGCATCTACAGCGGCAAAATCAAGCTGATCGATCAGCGAGCCGCCGAACCGGAGTATATCTATGTCTCGCTGTTTGTCGAATCGGGCGTGGCGCTCACCGAGGTGGTGGCACAGCCGGGCGACCAGGTCGAGATCCCGATAAACCTGCACACAAATCAGGCATTGGCCGGGTTCTACATACCGCTCAAGTTCTCCACTCAGCAGCCCACAGAGGTGACGCTTGACTCCGTTGTAATAGACGAGAGTCTGGGCGTGGAGTACGTGCCAGTGTCTGATAGTCAGTTCCTTGTCCGCAGACCGGTTCAGCCTACCCCCATGCCGGACTCACTCGGTTTGTTGCCCGGAACCTACGTTGTCGGTGTGGCCCACTTTACGATTGGAGCAGGTGCCGATCCGGAATTCGTACCGATCGATACGACGACTTTCATTGTCGGTACGGACTCGTACTCGTATGAATTTGTATATACCACTGGTGACACGGTTGTTCCGGTCTTCCAGCGCGGCGGCATTCTTATCGGTGACGCCTGCGGCGTCGGCCTGGCCGGCAATGTCAACGCCAGCTCGGGTGATGCGACCGACCTTCCCGATGTCATCTACCTGGTCAACTACCTGTTCCTCGGCGGGCCGGCGCCGGAATGCTATGCCGAGGCGAACGTGAATGGTGATGCGTTGTGTGCTGTGGACCTGCCGGATGTCATCCACCTGGTCAACTTCCTCTTCCTCGGCGGACCGCCGCCGGCGGGGTGCATGTCGGAGTGCGAGGCAGGCTCGCTGCTGATGTCCTTGCCGACCTACCGGCTCAGCTCAGAGATCGAGATCGACTGCTCCTATGACGGCGAGGCGACTATCCTGACGCTGTCGTCGCCGGTTGATATCCGTGGTCTCGCGGTTGATCTGACCGGGCATGGCCAGAGTGATCTGAAGTCGCTGTGCAGCCCGCATCTTGAGATCTACTTCAGCCACGGCGGCGGGACAGCCACCCTGGGGATTCTGGATATCGATGGCCCGCAGGTGATTAAGGCCGGCCGGCAGCAACTGGTCAGGCTTCCCGGTCGCTACGAGGTATCGTCGGCCATAGTCACTGACCGCAACATGGTCACAGTTCGGGCGGGTATCACCAACGGTGCGGTGGATGAACTGCTGCCGTCTGACTACGGGCTGGGCCAGAACTACCCGAACCCGTTCAACCCGGCCACAACCATTGAGTTCGCCCTGCCGGTTCCGGGTGAGGTGCAGCTGGAAGTCTTCAACGTGCTGGGGCAGACGGTGAGTACGCTTCATCGGGGCCGGCTCGAGGCCGGCTATCACTCGATCGTCTGGGACGGCACCAACGAGACGGGGGAGACGGTGGCCAGCGGAGTCTATTTCTACCGCCTGACCGCCGACGACTATACGAAGTCACGCAAGATGCTGCTGCTGAAGTAACAGCATCTCAAGGCCAACGTCGCTCAGCCCGGCCGCGCCAGCGTGGTCGGGCTGAGTTGCTGAAGGCAGTTAATCACAACGCGGCATAATGCCTTCTACTGAAACGCAGCTTAGCCACCCGTTCACTCTGCTTGACATATCGATGATTTGGTCTATAATTGTCACAAACATCCTGATCTGGTTGCCGGGCAGGCAGGGATGGGGCATTTCCGGGTTATCGACCAGGTCTTCGTCCAGAGATTGAATCTATCACGAAAGGGACACGCTGCTGTCTCATACCGATGATCAAGGACGCTCTTGGTGCCGGGCAGCATACGGGTATGAGTGACCACGACGCCTATTCGGTACTTCTCGTCGACGACAATTCGGCTGTCCTCGAGGGACTGGATATAATCCTCGAGGATCAGTACCGACTGCAGCACGCCGGTTCGGGGGCCGAAGCGATCGAGGCAGTCCGGTCTGATAATGCCATCGCGGTGGTGGTGATGGATATCAAGATGGCCGGGATGTCCGGGATCGAGGCTGCCCGCGAAATCCGCCGGATTGCCCCGCACACGCGGGTGAT
>WJKG01000270.1 GCA_014729205.1 candidate division GN15 bacterium
CGCCCAGACCCTTGAGACGGCCAGCAGTATAAGCAGGCCAAGAGCTACTGTCTTCCAGTTCAGTTTGATGGTCATCTGTTCTACCTCCGCTTCTCGTTCTGCCCCCTTTGACGCAAAGCTCGTGCCCGACGGAGGTTTGAGCCCGACACACTGTCTCCGGTGCACTTTGGTTCATAGAGCCTAAATCGCCTCAATCTAAGTGCTTACGCCACAAGCCAGATCAGCCGTCTGCTCGGAGACTGAACAATTGCCCTGCCGATGCAGCCTACCCTGTAGCAGGTATGCAGACCATGCAAACTGTTACTTCAGTTGCACTCTTGCCTCTATTTCGTGGATTTTTTTGCAGGCCACCGGAAGCTTGTTTTCTATATTGTATGCGTGAGTTCAGCCCCCCAACAGAACACTGCCCCGGACCCGCCGGGCGACCCATCACCCCTGCTCCGACCTCTTTCCTGGCTCTCGGTAATCCTGGGCGTGGCCCTGGTCCTCAGGCTCGTCTACCTGATCGTCTACTCCGGCATGCCCGACTGGGAACAGCTCACTGTCGACAACTATTATCACCACCACTGGGCCCAAATCATCGCTGATGGTGACTTGGTGGGCGATACCACCTATTTCCGCGCCCCCTTCTATGTATGGTGTCTGGGATTGCTCTACGCCCTCTTTGGAAACTCCCTCTGGGTAGGACGACTGTTCGGTCTGGCCATCGGCCTGGCTACGGTAGCCATGAGCTATCAGCTTGGTAAACGGGTCAGCAGCACCAAAGTCGGCCTGATAGCGGCCGCGCTCGCCGCCGTCTACCCCGTCCAGCTGTACTTCGAGTCGGAGCTTCTGCTTGACCCGCTCTTCTCCTTGCTGATGCTGGCCGCCGTCGAGCGCACCCTGCGTTGGTTTCAAGATGGTCGGATCATCACGGCACTTACCGGCGGGATCCTGCTCGGTTTGGCCGTTCTCACTCGCCCGACTGGTCTTGTGATGGTGCCGATCATAGTAATCCTCACCCTGTGGCCGGAGCGCCGGACGAAGCACCTGCAGAGGGGTTTGGTGATACTGCTGCTACCAGTGGTAGTGCTGGTTGGCGCTGTCTTCCTACGCAATGTTGTCGTTGCCGATGACCCCGTACTCATAGCCTCACAGGGTGGAATCAACCTCTATATTGGCAACAACAAGACCGCCGACGGTCTCTCGGCCACCCTGCCGGAGCCACTCGGTCACAACTGGCAAATTGCCCAGGTAACGCATATAGCCGAGAACGACATTGGCTACGAGCTCACTCCCGGCGAGGTCTCGGATTACTGGCAGGACCGTGCCGCGGACTGGATCAAAGCCAACCCGGGCGAGTTCCTGCAGCTCTATGCACGCAAACTCGCCTGGTTCACCGGCGACCGTGAGATATCCAACAACCGGGCACTCGTCCCCTTCTTCACCGACCATTCACTGCTGAAAGCGAATCCTCTCTCCTTCGCCTGGCTCCTGGCTACAACTCTGATAGCACTTCTCTTCCGTTGGCGCCTGCGGGTCGAGTACCTGCTCCCTCTGCTGACCATCGCAATCTATATTGCCGTCATGGCACTGTTCTTCTACAACTCGCGCTTCAGGCTGCCACTACTGCCATACTTCTATCTGTTCGCCGCCATCGGTATCGTCGTCCTCGTCGAAGTCATGGTTAAACGCTCCAGGCGCCTCTGGTTCATCATCCCCACGAGCATTGCTGTTCTGGTCATAGCCTACATACCGCGGCCTGGTCTGATACCTCACCCGGCCGTTCAGCCCCTTGTCTCCGAAGGGCTGCATTATCAGGCACACGGCGACTACCGACAGGCCCTTGAGCTTTTCGAGCGCGCTCGCGCCGCCGACAGCACCTTTCCCGAGGTGCACCTCAATATCGGCGTCTGCCTCCTCCGCCTGGGCGAGACCAACCGGGCCGAAGATCTGTTCCGGCACGAGATAGCCCTCCACCCGCAGCGTTACAAGGCTTACACCAATCTGGCCTCAATCGCGCTGCTGAATGATCGCCCCGACAGCGCCCTTGCCTACGCTACAACCGCCGTTGATCTCGCTCCCCGGGACATAACCGCCAACCGAGCCTGGCTGCGCGCCATAACACGATCTTCGCCACGCCAGAACAGGGTGCTTCAAACGGCAGCGAATCGCGCCCTTTCTCGAACCGATGGCAGCATCTATATCGCCCTCGAAGGTGGCCTGATTGCCCTGTCACGTTCTCAGCCGGATGCTGCCAGTAAACTCCTGGCCCTGGCCACCGAACTCAATCGCCCTCCGATAGAAACCGATGACGCCGCATTTGGCCCCCAGTGGATCAACAGCCCCCGGGCCTGGCGTTTACAACGGGCCCAGGCCTACTACCGGCTGGGATACCTGGCCGGTTCGCAAGGACAGGTCGATCGCGCCATCGAAATGAGCCAGCAGGCCATCGCCCACGACTCCACCCTGGCCGAGGCATGGGTGAACCTGATCTCCGGCCACGCCACCAGGGGTGAGTTGAGCACAGTCGACAGTCTCCTCAGCCTTGCCGGGAATCGCTTCCCGAACAACGAGCTCATTCAGTCACTACGCAACCGTCGGTAGCACCGCCCCACCACCTGCCGACCGACACAATGAAAACGGGGCCGACCAAATGGCCGACCCCGTGGGATTATCACATCCGTAATTGCCGAAAGGCTACCAGGTCACCCGCTGAATGTAGTGCCTGCGAGCCTCATCGAGCGTCAAGCGCGCCGGTGCATCCTCATTGTAATGAGGCACGCCTGACGTTGCTATCCCTTCAGCCTGATCCCATGGTTCGAACAGGAAGTCCATAATCAGGACCATGACGGAATCCGCCTGATCCTGGGCAATGGCCGGCAGGGTGAAGTTCATGTTGACGGTCCGGAACGTACCACGGTCATACGTGTGCATCACCGGCGTACCCTCGAACACGTTGGCGTCGCCCAGCGGATGGTCGGCACCGTAAAGCGACTTGTACAGGTAGATCGGCTTGGTACCGAACGCGCGCTTGGCCCAACCGACCTCCGGCAGCGCTTCCAGAGTCGAGTCATACATCGGGTTGAAGTCTGACGGGTCGTCACCCCATGCATAACGCGCCTCCAGCAACGAATCATCGATCTCCAGCGGCGGCCACACATCTTCCTGGAGACTGTAGGTGCCGATAAAGTCCTCAACACGAATCGTATCGTTACAGGTGCCGGCGAACGCATGGCAGAACCAGCCGGAGTACGTCACCTGCGTCACACCGAAGTACCAGACATACGGGAAAGGCGCCGGCTCGGTAA
>WJKG01000271.1 GCA_014729205.1 candidate division GN15 bacterium
CCCATACCCCGGTAGGCCGATGCCATATCCGGATTGTCAACCTTCTGCAGGATCACGCTCTCATCATCAGCCATTCCGCGGAGCGACTCCGCCAGCTCACCGGTCTCGGATGTGGTCACCCGAACCGTCAACTCCTCATGATAGCTCAGCTCACCGGTTGTCGGTACGTACTGAACCGGCTGGAGTTTGAGTACCAGCACCCGGTACCCGCGCAGCACCTGAGTACCAACCATCTCTGATCGGCTCGACGGAAACGCGGCCGAGGATCCATAGATGGCAAAATCCGGCTCCGGTGCCGCGATAGTCGTCGGTGGCTCTGATAGTTTGTAGGGCTTCTCCACAGGAACAATGTAGTAGCCGTCACCCAGCAAGCGTGCATCCGATGCGACAACTTCTACATCTTCCACGACAGCTCCCGGCGGCAGCAGGATCCGGGCGCTTCGTGCCGGAAGTGCCGGCTGCCCGATCTGACCGCCAACAGGGGCGTTCTCCATGGTAATAACATCGAAGGTCTCCCCCGCTACCGTAACCTGGTCGATTGCGGGTCGGTCGAAGCGATAATCCACAACGACCTCACCGGCCAGCGCTACCGATGTCAGCACGAGCAACATCAAACCGACAAGAGCAACGGGATGGAGATACGAAAACAGGCGTTCTCTCTGGTGCATATGAACCTCTCCTTGGACTGAGCAGAATCCGGGCAGGCGCCACCGACAACCGTACGTGCCTCTGCGTATGAAAAGAACATGTGGGTAGGAAGATTGTGGTACGCGACCCATTGAGCTGCAACCGTGGCGTCAGATTCTGCTGGCTGTATTGACTTGTACTCTTCTATCATAGTACTCAATTCCAATTTATCCAACCAAAAAACCGGACAAATCCGTCTACTTGGCCGGGCAGTGACACCAACTGCCGCATCAGGAAGTACCTCCAGCGGTCTATCCCGCCGGCCAGCCGCGAGCCAGATGCACAACGGAGCAGCAAAGCGCTGACTCGCACGCAGGCAATTCACCCTAAGATGTTGCCAGACAGCATATTAAGAGTAAGCCCTAATTGCTGATAAAGGGGATTGTATTTAGTCAGTATTTGCTTGGGGATGTACCCAATAGTGCCGATACAATGAACAGATGGACAGTACACTAAGGACTCGGGAAGCGCGCACCACCGGCACTTGCTGCTTTGCGCTCCCTCGTCAAAACCAGCGGCAGAGAGCTTGACGTGTCCCTTTCGGCCCGACAACAGATCCAAATCCTCTTCTTCGTGATGGCCGCCATCGCCCTCGGCACGCTTGGTACCATCATCGTCAAGCAAACCAAGTCACAACTGTATGCCGGCCTGCACCGACAGGCCCTCAGCATGTCCTCGGTATTGGAAGCCAATATCGAACACAGCCTGAGGTACCATCATCGGGAGTTTGTTCACGAGACGGCCGAGAGCGCCTTCAGCGACTCACTGCTCGTGGCACTGTGCATATGTGACGAACACGGCAACGAAGTATACTCTCATTCCCGCACGCACCTTCCCACAGACCTCGACGATCTGTGCACCTATTCCGACACGTCGGTTTCAGAGCGCATTGGCAATCTGATAGTCGCCTCGAAAGGCATACGCGCCGATGACCAGCCCGTAGGACAACTCTGGGTAGCCCTGTCCACCGATAAGGTACAGGCACAGGTCCGCTCAGTAGCCATTCTGACTGGCTTGACAGCCCTTATCCTGCTCGTCCTGGCACCACTGGCCGGTGGATACGTCGCCGGACGCTTCATTGCACCAGTGAGATCGTTCGAGGAAGCTGCTCAACGCCTCGCCGTTGGCGACCTGGAAATGCCAATAACAACCGATAACCTGCACCGGGACTTCCAGCCCCTCGGCGAGGCCTTTAACCGCATGCAGATATCACTTAAGAAGGCCTTCGCCGAATTGCATGCAACCCGCAGCCACCTCGAAGAGAGCGTCAAGGAACGAACTGTCGAATTAGAAAGAGAAATCGCCGAGCGACGCCGCTCAGAAGCCGAACGTGTCGAACGACTCCGGCGTATCCAGCGGCAGCAGTCAGCTCTGGTCAAACTCTTCGTCAGCAAAGTTGTCGCCGAGGGAGATCTGCAGCGGGCCGCACGGTTGATAACCGAGGCCTCCTCAGAAGCCCTCCATGTCGAACGCGTCAGTATTTGGCTTCTCAATAAAGAAGCCAGCGAACTCGAATGCCTCGATCTATTTGAGGCCGGTGCGACATCGCACTCCAGCTCCATCGTTCTCAGATCCCGCGACTACCCGAGATACTTCCAGGCAATCTGTACCGACCGCACCATCGACGCCGCCGATGCACCAACTGACCCCAGAACCTCGGAATTCGCCGAAACCTACCTGCGTCCTGCGGGGATCGCCTCGCTGCTCGATGCACCCATTCGAGCCTCAGGCGATGTCATTGGTGTCGTCTGCTTCGAGCACGTGGGCGAATCCAGACCCTGGTGGTCCGACGAAATCACGTTCGCCAGCGCCATCGCGGATCAGATATCCCAGCTGATAATGCACGCCGAACGAACTAAGGTAGAAAAGGCCATCCGCGAGAGCGAAGCCAGATATCGTACACTCTTCGATACCGCCTATGACGCCATATTCCTGATGAAGGACGACTCCTTCATCGACTGCAACTGGCAAACACTGCAGATGTTCAAGTGTGGCCGAAAGGACATTCTCCGGCATTCCCCGGACCGATTCTCACCCGCGCTGCAACCCGATGGTCGCCCTTCTCGCGAAAAAGCACTCGAGCAAATCTATGCTGCCCTCAACGGCGAGCCTCAGTTCTTTGAGTGGACACACCGGCGATTCGATGGCGAGGATTTCCCGGCCGAAGTCAGCTTGAACCGAATGGAACTCGACGGCGAGCTTTTCCTTCTGGCCATCGTCCGAGATATCAGCGAACGCAAGAAGGCCGAGGAACAGCAACGACAGCTGCAAGAAAAGCTTGAGCGCTCCCAGCGTATGGAGTCACTGGGCGTACTCGCCGGCGGCGTGGCCCACGATCTGAACAACATGCTCGGACCACTTGTCGGCTACCCGGAACTGATCGCCATGAAGCTGCCCGATGACAGCCCCATCCGCGGCCAGGTGGACCGTATCGGCAAGTCCGCCAAAGACGCTGCCGACGTTATCCAGGACCTGCTGACCATGGCGCGGCGAGGTCGATACAGCATGTCACCAACCAATATCAACGATGTCATCCGTTCCTATCTCGATACGCCCTCCTTCGAACAGATGACAGCCTCGCATCCCGATATCAAGATTCACTGCGAGCTCGACGACAACATTGGAGCTGTCGCCGGATCCGCACCGCACCTGGCCAAGGTGATCATGAACCTCATGGTCAACGCCTGCGATGCCATGCCCGAGGGTGGCGATCTCACGGTCCGTACCCAGCAACGTTTCCTCCATGCCCTCGACAGCGGCCACTCACGCATTCCGACCGGCAACTACGTCGTCGTCACCGTCAAAGATACCGGCTCCGGTATCGCCAAGGAGGACCTGGACAAGATATTCGAGCCATACTACTCCAAGAAAAAGATGGGGCGCTCCGGCAGCGGCCTCGGTCTGGCCGTCGTCTATGGAATCGTGAAAGACCACAGCGGCTACTACGATGTCTTCTCCACCCTGGGCGAAAGCACCACCTTCGTGCTCTATTTCCCGGTCACGCTCGATAAAGTCGACGCTCCCGCTGTTGAAGAAGTCGAACCCAGCGGCTCCGAGTCAATCCTCGTCGTCGACGATATGGAAGAACAGCGAGATATCGCCAAAGGCCTCATCGGCAGCTACGGTTACAACGTCATAACCGCCTCCACCGGCGAGGAAGCCGTCGAGATTGTCAAGTCCCGCCAGGTCGACCTCGTCGTCCTCGACATGATCCTCGGACACGGTCTGGACGGTCTGGACACCTACCAGCAAATCCTGGCCATCCGCCCCGGTCAGAAAGCCCTGATTGTCAGTGGTTTTTCGGCCACCGATCGTGTCAATCAGACCCTGGAGCTCGGTGCTGGCCGGTACATCCGCAAGCCCTACGACCGCGAAACGATCGGCCGTGCTATCCGTACCGAACTCGACTCCCCGCGCCAACAACCCGCCCGTAGCATCTCGTAGTTTCCATGTCCTCACAACAGCCTGGAGCTGTTTCGTAAACTATTAGAAGACAACAGATTACTCAGCCCCCAGCAATTCTTCACTGCTTTCTGACAGGAACTGCACTTTCGGGAAACAATGCCACGGCATGATCCGTTCTTGACAGGTACACAGCGGTGAAACCAGGCCCGATTAGGGGCCAGACCGACTGTTTAAACTTGATATTGAAGTAAATGGACATATTTTATCCACTGAATTGCACTGCTACAGTGGTAATTGGATCCGATCTGAAGGCTTGAGAACAGTCTTTCGGGAGGCGAGATGAAAAAGGAAGTTACTCGTAATCGGTGGTCGCGCTTCTGCAAACAGTTTAGCGCTACCAATCAGTTTCGGCGGATGACTCTCTCCGTCAAAAGCGGCAAAGGGCGGGCAACCATCACCAGCGACCAGCGCCCCTTCCTGGGTGTTATGATAGAGAAAAAGAACCGCAAGATCGACAAAATCCAGTTCTTTGCCGGACGCAGCGCTGCCGATACCGTCAGCGAACCCGTCTTCGAAATCAGCCAGCCCAGTCGCTTCGTCGTCGAACGCGACAAAGCAGGCATGGACACCAGGTTGACCGTGGAATCAAACGACGGCTCCAAAGCACAACTGGAACTTGTCGGCACCGGTCGCGAGGAAGGCTATGAGTCCTTCGTGCGCGATGTGGCCTATTCACTGTACCAGCAACGCGGCAACGACGGCGCCGACCTCGATGACTGGCTTACCGCCGAAAAAATCATCCAGGACTCGAGCACCGTCTTCACCCGGTAGAGAAAAACCTGACGAAAGAGTACCGACAAGGTCAATCATATTCCATTCTGTCAGCGTAACACCTGACAGAACGTGCATAGCCTTTGTTCCCCAAAGGTGATAATTGCCGGTTGCCTGACAGGTCATCGAGAGGTGATCTGGGCGGTGATCAGGTAACCGGTCACCAGAGCGGGAGTCGATGTTTCGGCTCCCGCTCTATTCTTTTCACTCCGAAACAACTGAAACAAACCCGTTCCACGCCGAAACAATCCCCACCTGCAATGCCTTCCCCCCCTCCGGTGGCTATCAGCGAAAATCCCCCTGATACCAAGCAATTATACGATTTCTGTCTTTTTTCTGCGGTTTGGCAACAGCCTTGCTCTTATAGAGTGTAACCGTCGCAACGAGCAAAGGACTGCTGGGGGGAAGACGGAAGAAAGAAAAGAGGGGCGTCAAGTGGGGGCGCCTTGGAATGGCTGCGGCAGGCTCCCGAGGCCGAGAGCTTGCCGGCACAACAGGAGCTTAGGGAATTCAAGACTCTTCTAAGCTTGCAGCCGCGAACAGCCCGATAACTATGGCCGGCATAGATCGGGCTGTTTTTTTGTCTGTTCTGACCCGAGCACCATGCTCACTCCCCCCGCTCCAGCTACCAGCCAAATCACCCGAAAATAAACAAAGGAGGCCATGGCTACGTCATCTATATCAAAGGCATACCAAAGGTGATTACGCAATTGACAAAAACCGAATCTTTGGTATATTTTCACCGTAGAGTAGGGTTGTGGGAATTCGGCCCTGTTCGGTCCCTGAAGTGCCGGCAATCCCCACAAGCTCAAGAGCGCGTCCGCCAACGTTCTTGTCAGTACTGTCCAACGCAGAAACTGCACATAGGCCGCATAACTATGGCCCGCAATACGATATGTAGCGCAATACTACCAGTACTAATACCCCTGTCCTAAGAGGAGAGAGTCCATGAAACCCCACAGCTACCTGTTTGGTCTGGCCCTGATGCTGGTCGCCCTGCTGGCTGTTTCCGCCTTCGCCGAGAAGGCATCAGTCGAAAGAGTGACCACAGCTCCGGTGGTGACACCATCGACCAATGTCAAGCAACTTGACGTCAGCAACGTCTCGGTCAGCAAAATGAACGTGACCCGTCAGTCACTGTCCACCCAGGGACAAACTATCGAGCCGCAAACATACAATCCTCGGCCAACCATCCTGGTCGACCCGATTCCGCTACAGGCCGGTGACGATATCGCCTCGGCGACACCCATCACCAGTATGCCGTTCTTAGGTACCGGTACGACCGTTGGCTATACCGACGACTACGAGGAAGACTGCGCCACCACCGACGCCCCGACTCCCGATGTCGTCTACTCGTACACGCCCTCAGGAGATGAGTTGTTGACCGTCGACTTGTGTAACTCCAGCTTCTTCACCAACTCATGGATTTACGAAAACGACACCAATACCATCGTTGCCTGCCAGCGTTTCAATAATGCCTGTAACACGGAGTTTCCGCGCGTCTTGTTCGTAGATGTAGAGATCTTCGCCGGCAATACCTACTATATCGTGATCGATGGTGACAAGACCTTCACAACGGAGGGTGAGTACGAAATCAGTTGCTCTGTTCTCGCGGCCCCGGATCCCTTTGACCTGCATGACGAGCACCCCGCCATGGCTGAAGGCACTGAGGGGTACTACCCCATCGCCTATCAGACCCAGATCATCAACGAGCAACTCGAAGTTGACTCGGTCGTCTTCTGGTCCGGCACCAATGACGACGGCGCCACCTTCATGAATCCGATTTACTACCCCCTGCCCGACGTCGCCCGCGATCCAGCAGTCGATTACTGGGGCGCCGACTCCATCTTCTACGGCACTATGATAACCGGACCGCAGGATGAGGATGGGGCCAGCATCTGGCTTATTGAGATCCTGACTCCTGGCTTCAGCTTCGGCTATAGCATAGAGCGGTGGGTCTTCATCGATACGGTCGAGGGTTGGGGCTGGTCTGACATGCTCCACAACGACATCACCGCCCACAACGGCGGCCAGACTTGGGAGTACGGGATGATTTCTTTCATCTCCAACAGCACCTACACGACCCCGGCCATGTCTGCCACGCCCCAGATTTCATACCAGACAACTGAGATCGGTCAGGGTACGGTCAGCTGGCTGCTCGACGGCAGTGGCAACCCGCTCAGTGACTGCGCCACTACCTCGTGCGATATTGACGAGGCTACTGATTACGCCTTTGCCGTCTATGACTGGCTTGATCCCGATGACAACACCTGGAAGGTCATTGTCCGCCAGGAACTATTCAGCGTTTGGGATCAGGCCAACAGTGACGTAGCGACTATTGCCTACGGCAACGCTCTCGAGCACCTGCAATATCCCCGGATCTCAACCTATGACCGGGTTATACTCATTGCCGCCGAGTTCCACGATGAGAACGCCGGCACCGACCGCGATATCGTAGTGCTGCGCACCGATGATGGTAACATCCAGAACCTCGTCCCGGTGAGCGTCATCGCCACCACCCAATCAGAGCGTTACCCGGATATTGAACACATCGACGGCCAGGAGTACGTACTCTCCTTCCATCGTAACGACTCACTCTTCGTGACTACCACCGACGATGGCGGCGCCACCTGGAGTGCTGAGTCGCTCGTCAGCGGTGACGACTACGTGGTGGCCGACTACCACGGTAGTGATATTGCCGATGGCGGCCAGAAGATCATCTGGCAGTACAATCCGGATCCGACCGGCTCCGACTCCATCCTGGTCCACTTCGGCAGCACCGGCCTGGTGGCCGACGCCGATGGTGACGGGATTGAAGACGATGTCGACAACTGTCCCGCTGTCTCTAACCCGGATCAGCTCGATGCCGACCTTGATGGTATCGGCGACGCCTGCGACGATTGCACGGACACTGACGGCGACGGCTACGGTAACCCCGGCTATGCCGCCAACACCTGTGCCGACGATAACTGCCCCGATGTCGCCAACCCGGGTCAGGAAGACGCTGACAGCGATGGTGTCGGTGATGCCTGCTGCTGTGAAGGCATCCGCGGTAACTTCGACGGCGATCCATCCGAAGCCATTAACGTTCAGGACCTGACGGCCCTGGTCGATCACCTCTTCGGTACCCCGTCGGGCCCGACTTCGGGCTGTCCCAACGAGGATAACATCGACGGCGCCGGCGAAGTCAATGTTCAGGATTTGACCTACCTGGTCGACTACCTGTTTGCCACGCCGGCCGGTCCGGCCCCGCCGGCCTGTCCGTAACAGTGGCGAAAACATGACTTGACTGGAATTACCAGTTCATGAAGCACATTCTGCACCGTCCGCGGCCCCGCCGCGGGCGGTGCTTCGTTTTTGATTATCTCATAGATTCTCAACATGCCCCCTCTCCCCTTGAAGTTCGCGCCCATCCACCACAAGTAGCATCTACCTTGTGGACCTAATTCAATTTTCACACAACTTCGCTCGCTATTCTTCGTAAACACTACCAGACTGAGAAATCGGACTTCCTTCAACGACTACAGCATCCGCGAAAACGGATTAAACAGATTTGGCGACGCCCTGCAACCGGGCGAGGAGGTAGTTATGTCCAAACACAAGGATGTCATACTGACGATGCTGCTGATGCTCCTGCTGTCATCGGCAGCCCACGCCGGCCCACTGGAGCAATACGTCGACACCTATGCTGGCCATCTAGAAGACTTCATCACCCCCGCAGGCACCTTCGACTTCAACCACGTTAAGGCAACCGGATTCCAGGGAGCACTCGATATGCGCGGAGTGCAGGTTGAACTCGATGCGGCAACCGGAGCTTTGGCGTTCTCGCAGCCACAGTCACAGCTTCAGGCCAGTACCAGGGAACGAATCACCATTCCACCCACCGACATAGCCGGCCCCGTCTGGGCCATGTGTGTCTACGACGGCAACTTGGTTGTTGGCGGTGACTTCAGCACCATCGCGGGTATCCAGCCGAAACACATCGCCATGTTCGATGGCACCACCTGGCACTCGCTCGGCCTATTTGGCCTCGATGCCCCCGTGCGCTCCATGATTGTCAAAGACGGTAAACTGATCGTCGGGGGTGACTTCAAAACGGCCGGAAACAACGTCGCCAATAAGGTCGCGGCGTGGGATGGCCAATACTGGTCACGAGTCGGACGCGGCATGTAC
>WJKG01000272.1 GCA_014729205.1 candidate division GN15 bacterium
AGACGAGGGCGACCGAGTACGCCCGATAGTGTTCGGGAACAGCTAATAGCCAACGAGCGGTTGCATAATGGGTGGAGATACCTATATTGGTCTCCACCCATTTGCTGTGTATAGGGTTCGATAAGAAAGAACAGTCCGGGCGAGCCTGATGATGGCGACACTTGTCCGGTCTTAAGTTTGAGATCATCTGTCGCCATCTTAGAAAGCAGCCTCATGGCTACTGTCACAATCCTCTATGTGGCCGATATTTGCGGTCGTCCGGGACGTCAGGCGACCGCGCACATGATCAAACCCCTCAGAGAGAAGTACCAGGCCGACTACGTAATTGCCAACAGCGAGAACGCCGCGGGCGGGTTCGGGATCACGCCGGAGATGGCCAAGAAGATGTTTGCCTATGGTGTCGATCTGCAGACATCGGGCAATCACATCTGGGACCGGTATGAGATCATCCGGTATCTCTACCAGAAACCGAAACTGCTCCGGCCCGCGAATTTCCCCGATGAGGCCCCTGGACAGGGGTGGTATATCGAGGAGGTCAACGGCGTGAAGATCGGCGTCATCAGTTTGCAGGGACGTACCTATATGAAAGATATCGACTGTCCCTTCAAGGTCGGGAAGCACCTGGTTTACAAGCTCCGGGAAGAGACCAAGCTGATCTTCGTCGATTTTCACGCTGAGGCCACCAGCGAGAAGCAGGCGATGTGGTACTTCCTGGATGGTATGGTTTCGGCAGTAATTGGCTCCCATACTCATGTGCAAACCGCTGATGAGAGTATCAGTCCCAATGGAACTGCTTACCTGACCGACGCCGGCATGACGGGCCCGCACGACTCTGTGATCGGCATGCAGAAGGAGCCTTCGATCGATCGCTTTCTGACCGGTATGCCGAAGCGCTTCACGACGGCGACCGATGATGTGAAGTTGTCAGGGGTGGTGCTCAGGGTCAGTGGGGAGACTGGTCGGACGGAGTCGATTGAGCGCATCAAGTACGATTTCGACCTGGAGACGTTCAAGCCGGAGGACATCGTGCCAGCCTCGGACGACGAGGATGAGGATGACGAGAGGGAGCTGGACCAAACGCAGGAATCTTAAGAAAGAGCTTTAAGGATGAGCGCACAAATTATTGATGGTAAGGCAGTTGCCAAAGCAGTTAAGCAGGGGTTGAAGGAGCGTATAGCCCGTCTGGCGGAGGCCGGTGTTCAGCCCGGGCTGGCGGCGGTATTGGTGGGTGACGATCCCGCCTCGCACACGTACGTCAACAGCAAGGCGAAGGCCTGTAAACGCCTCAAGCTGTATTCGGAGATCATCGAACGTCCGGCCGATATCAGTCAGGATGAGTTGACGGGGATCGTTCGTTCACTCAATGAGAACCCTAAAATCCACGGCATCCTGGTTCAGTCGCCATTGCCCGGTCATATCGATGAAATGGCAGTGACCATGACGATTGATCCGGCGAAGGATGTAGATGGATTTCATCCCGTTAATGTGGGCCTGATGCTGCTGGGGCGTCCCGGTTTGCTGCCGTGTACACCGCACGGGATCGTCAAGCTGCTGGATCACGCCGGTATCGATCCGGCGGGCAAGGAAGTGGTGATTGTCGGTCGATCTAATATCGTCGGCAAACCGCTGGGAGCGATGCTGGTGCAGAAGGCAAAGATGGCTAACGCCACGGTTACTATCGCCCATTCCCGATCGGCCAATTTGGCCCGGATTACACGCCGTGCGGATATCCTGGTGGCGGCGGTTGGTTCGCCAGAGATGATTACGTCCGAAATGGTGAGCGACGGCACGGTAGTAATTGATGTCGGTGTTAACAGAGTCGATGACCCCGGGACGGAGAAAGGGTACCGACTGGTCGGCGATGTTGCTTTTGATACGTGCGTGGAGAAGGCTTCGTATATCACGCCGGTGCCCGGTGGAGTGGGGCCAATGACTATCGCCATGCTGATGAGCAACACCATTTCGGCGGCTGAGGCTATCACCGGACACGCAATCTGATTCCCCACATTTGTGCAACGGGCTGATCATTCTGTGAACAGTCTTGCCGACTTCGTGTGAGCGCTTCGAGCGGGTCTGATCATTGTCGCTGTTGACATCTGTTTGGTGTACTACCAAACAGGATGTTAACCTGCTGATTACATTGATCTTGCGTTGGTCGATTTTGAGACTGACAATCGAGCTCAGCCTATCCTGGGATAATTCTCAACAAATGATTGCGGGGCATAGTGATTGCTAACGTAAAGGGTGGTGAATTCTGCCCTGATCGTGTGCCGTTGAGGAATAACTGACATCAAGATTAGCTAGTGAGAACGAGCACAAGCATAATATTCCTGCTTCTGCTGGTGCCGCTGTTTGTTTTACCGCCCACAGCGGCTGATGCAGAGGAGGTTATCAAACCGCATCTGGATCGCTCGCTGTACTCCTTTGCCGCGTCCGCGACCGACATATCCCAGTTTGCAGTCATCCCCGCGCAATCTCAGGTAACTGAATCTGGACTGTATCGTGTGCAGTTTGGGATTCTTTTGACTGAGTACATGCAGTTGAACTCAGGCACGCTCTCGTTCACCTTTCCCGACGGGTTCGATCTTTCCGAGGCAACTATCCAGGAGATCTCCGACGATATCGATGGAATTGGGTATTACATCTCCAAGTCCACCGTCACCGGTCAAACCATAACCGCACGATTGATGGGCACTATGGCTCTTGGGGGAATGACAACTCCGCCTGTTGACACGGTAGAGGTTACTGTCATC
>WJKG01000028.1 GCA_014729205.1 candidate division GN15 bacterium
GAGTCAAGGAGGTGGCGATGCCGTGGAAAGAGACCAGTGCCGTGGATCAACGCAAAGAGTTTATCTGTCTGTATTTGAGTCATGAATGGAGTCTGGCAGCACTGTGCCGCCAGTTTGCTATCAGCCCTGGGTGGCCCACCTTTCAGGTGGGTTTCTTCCTCGGGGTTCATCGGAGTCCCACCCAAAGGGTGGGGCACCCCCGCAATGACGTAAACACCGATCCGCTTGTCAATGTGTCAACTCACTCCCAAACAAAAACCGCCCCCTCGCCCAGTTAAGGGCAAGAGAGCGGCCAAATTCCGTGCACCCACCGTCGAACCGCCGCACCCGGACTCGACGGATAGCCAGCTCCGGCCGGGCAACCCCGCAACACACACAAGTGGCTACTTACCGCTGCTACCTTCCGGTCCTGACGGGGTTCATAGGCTTGTGTTGTACGGGACCCAACCCTCAACACCGCTTGTCCGCCGAAACCCGACCTTGGCTGCGCCCTCAGGTGGGAATTCGACCCCGGTATAGCGGGTTCCGGGTTACAGGGCACCGCTAGCTCCCCATCTAGCACGATACCTTATACAAATACTTAATGGAGCCGATCGGGATCGAACCGACGACCTCCACGTTGCGAACGTGGCGCTCTCCCAGTTGAGCTACGGCCCCATCGATAATCTTATATGTCGCGTACCGTACACCGGCCCCGACGGGCCTGTTAACGGTATCGGCATCGTGCCGGAGTGTCACAATAATATAATCGGCCCCGCTCGCCAAGCCCTTTTTGGGACTCCAAAGGCCCCTTTCTCAACTCGTCCTTAGTACATCACGCCAACACGAAGCGACCATACCGGCCCAAACGATACATCAACCGCGCTGTTGCCCCCGCTCGGCGCACCAAACACCGACAACTCCAGCACATACCCGATGTTCTTGTTCTGGAAGAACAACGCCTCGAACGCCCCCTTGAAAGTCAGGTAGCTCGAGGCCTCCAGCCGGCCGACATCGTAGAGGTAGCCGAAACCGACAGTCGCCGATGGACGCAGGGCGTATTTCTTGTGCTTGAAGTACTTAACAGTCGGTTTGAAGCCGATCTGCGGGTTGAGCATCATCTGGCGGCTGCTGTAGATCTGGATATCGTGGATATCACAGGTTATCGTCAATGCCACCGGCTGGATCAGAGGCACATCGAAAAAAACCCCGCCGGAGAGACCGAAGTTCATCTCCTGGTCGTCGCCACCAATGTGAAACGTGGAGCTGTTCATAAAACCCGCCAGCGCCCCCACTCCCCCGCGACGGATCCGCTTGTCTATCAGCTCCGGTTGACCCGGGTTTAATCCCGGATCCAGCCCCATATCCTGCGCCCGCCCACAAAGAGGCAGTAGCAATAGCAGCACGAGCGCCGATGTCAGCCAGTGATGCGACAAACGATGAATCTCCCAACTGGTTTACTCTCTTGCATATAGACGAACACAGCTCAGCGAGTGTCAAATTGCCGGAGCCGCTCCGCCTGTGTACATAACGGCCGATTTCGATTTATGATTCCGCCCGAGGCGAATTTTCCCTATATTGGACGCCATGAGTTACCTGGTCTTCGCCCGCAAATACCGCCCGCAGCAGTTCGATGACGTTGTGGGACAACAACATGTAACCCGGACCCTGAGCAACGCGATTGCCAATGATCGAGTCGGCTCCGGTTACCTGTTCTGCGGCCCACGTGGTACCGGCAAGACCACTACCGCCCGCATCCTGGCCCGTGCCATCAACTGCGCCGACGGCCCTACGCCCACACCATGCGGCAAGTGCCCGGCCTGCAAAGAGATAGCTGGCGGCAACGCGCTCGATGTGCTCGAAATCGACGCCGCCTCCAATACCGGTGTCGACGATGTCCGCACGCTCCGTGAGAACGTCCGCTACCTGCCCACCCACGGCCGCAAGCGGATATACATCATCGACGAGGTCCATCGCCTCTCCGGGGCGGCGTTCGATGCTCTTCTGAAGACACTCGAGGAGCCCCCGTCGCATGTGATGTTTGTCTTCGCCACCACTGAACCGCTTAAAGTCCCGGAAACCATCCTCTCGCGTACCCAGCGATTCGACTTCAAACGCGTCTCGGTGGTCGATATGGCCGCCAACCTCAAGCGGATTGCCGACTCGGAGAAACTCGAGATTGATGATGCCGCGCTGACGCTCCTTGCCCGCAAGGCGGACGGATCGGTGCGCGACTCCCTCTCGCTTATGGACCAGGTGGCCGCCTACGCCACTACTACCGTCGGCGAGAAAGAAGTAATCGAAGCGCTCGGACTGGTAGACCGGCGATTCCTGATGGCGTTCGTGGAAGCAGTCGGTGACGATGACGATCGAAGAGCGCTCAAACTGACTAATGAGATCATCGAGGGCGGTATCGATGTGCATGACTTCGTCGCGGAGCTACTCGAACATCTTCGCGTGCTGCTGGTGCTCAGCACCGACCCGGAGGCAGGCGAGTCGCTGGCGTATACGGGCGAGGAAGTCCAGCACTATGCCGCGCAGGCCTCACAGTTCTCCGCCGGGGATATCCTGCGGCTCATGAAAGTCGCCACCGACCTCAAGCGGGATCTCCGCAGCGGCATCGAGGAGCGCCTGGCGTTGCAGGTAGCGGCGGTGAAGATGTCCCGCATGGAAGCGACAGTCAACCTGACCGAGGTCCTGGCACGCCTGGAACAGGGAGAGTTCCTGCCTGCAACAAGCACACCCGCAGGAAAAAAAAAGCCCGCTAAACCCGTCGTCCCCGCGCCGACCGGCAACCCGGTGACATTCGTTGCTCCCCCAAGGCCCGCCAAACCGGCTCAGGCGAAGCCCACTGTTGACATCTCCGAAGAGACTATCCGCGAGGGCTGGGCCCAGTACCTGAAGACACTGGCCTCGCAATCGAAACGACTCCACTCGTTGATGGAACTCACACAGGTTGTCCGCCTGGATGCCGGACGTCTGGTTCTCTCGTTCCCGGCAGCGGGCGCGATGTATAAACAGGCAGCGGAGAAA
>WJKG01000273.1 GCA_014729205.1 candidate division GN15 bacterium
CAGATTGGATCCGCCGCCGATCGCCACCCATTTGATACCGTCCCGATTGGCCGCCTCAACGGCACTGGCAACATCTTCGGCGCTCCTCGCCGAAATGAAGAAACGCGCCGGGCCGCCGGTATTGTAACTGGTAAACGGGGCGAGCGGCTTGTCTTTTTCAAGGCGGGACTCGAAGGCAGTAATAAGCGAATCTCCGGACACGGTGGCTTTCGATAGGCTGTGGTTTGTCATCTGTTCTACACGCAATATACGGCGGCGGACCGGACAAAAACAAAGGAATTCAGGCTGTCTGGGCAATCGTCAAGTGGATCGTTCGTCACAGGTTATACGCATCAGAAGCCACGATCGAGCCCACAAATCCCCCGCAGGCACAGTCCCGCTTACTCGTCGCTGCCCGGCTCCTTCTTTGCCTGCTCATCGTCCCCCGGCTGAGCCTGCTCCGCTGGCTGCTCGCCGGACGTCTCCTGTGCCTTATCTTCCGGCTTTTCCTCCGGCTTCTTGGCCTCATCGACATAGTTCATGCGGAGCTCATATAGCACATGCCCGAGGAACTTCTCCTCCTCGTCGGTCAGATTCCCCTTCATCTTCTCCTGGAGCATGTTCAGCATATCGATACTCGCCTGCGCCATCATCAAATCACGCTCTACCTTGCCGGTCAGCGGCGAGGCGATCTTCCCCATCTGCTGCATGGCACCCATCTGCAGCGACAGGATCAACTGCGCCAACTGCGGGTGCATGTTCTGCGGAGCATCAGCCATACTCAATCTCCGTATCTGCGATATCCTACACCTCAACCGCCCCGAGTCTCACTGGGACGATCGGCCGTCTTCTGCTGAAGAAACGTATACAAACGACGGTACTCCACGTCAAGCTTGTTGTGCTCTTCGAACAGCCGCACCAGAAGATCGCGCGAGGCGGTAATCAGGTCGCGATCCGCTCCCAGGTGCGTCATACGGAACGCCGGCATGCCCGACTGCCGCAGTCCGTATAGTTCCCCCGGGCCGCGAAGCTCCAGGTCTGCTTCCGCGATCTTGAACCCATCGGTAGTCGACACGAAGTACTCCAGCCGCTTGTGCGCAATCTCCGAGATCGGTCGGTGTGCCAACGCTACCAGTGTCGACTGCTTCTCGCCACGCCCGATTCGCCCGCGCAACTGGTGCAACTGCGCCAGGCCGAAACGCTCGGCGTGCTCGATCACCATCAACGTGGCGTTCGGATTATCCAACCCCACCTCGATAACCGTCGTTGCCATCAAGACCGAGAGTCTCCCCTCCCGGAACTGCGCCAGGAGCTCGTCGCGTTCGGCCGGCTTCACTCGCCCATGCACCATCCCCACCGGCAGCCCAGCAAACACGCCCGCAATCGCCTCTTTGTATGCATCCTCCACACTCAGCAACTCCGAACGTTCGGATTTCTCTATCAGGGGGAAGACGATATACGCCTGCCCACCCTTGCCGACCTCGTCGCGCACCCATTGATACACCTTCTCTCGCACATCCGCCTTTCGCCAGACAGTGCGCACCGGTTGACGTCCCGGCGGCAAGGACTCGATTGTCGAAATCTCCAGATCGCCGTACAGCGTCAGGGCCAGCGTCCGCGGAATCGGGGTCGCCGTCATCACCAGCAGGTCCGGGTTCTCTCCCTTGGCATGAAGGCCGCTTCGCTGGCGCACACCGAATCGGTGCTGCTCATCGATTATCACCAGTCCCAGCTTCGCGAATTGCACGTAATCGTACACCAGGGCATGCGTGCCAAACAGCACATCGATTTCCCCCGCAGCGCATGCTTCGGCAATCTTGCGCTTCTTTGCGGCAGTCAGTGACGAGGTCACCAGGCCCGCACGAATCCCCACCTCGGCCAGCGGAACTTCCCAGTTGCGGTAGTGCTGCTCGGCCAGGATCTCAGTCGGCGCCATGAACGCTGTCTGCATACCGTTCTCGGCCACAAACGCCGAGGCCAACACAGCCACCACCGTCTTACCGCACCCGACATCCCCCTGCAACAGGCGGTTCATCGGGCGCTCGCGGCGAAGGTCCCCCGTGATCTCATCCACCGTTCGTGACTGGGCCTCAGTAAGTGTGAATGGTAGTGATTCCTTCAATTGCGTCACCGTGCGTCCCGGCATCTCATAGCGATGTGCCTTCGTGATCTGTTCGCGTTCGGACTTGCTCTGCACCACCACAAACTGATAGGCCAGCAGTTCGTCGTAGGCCAGCCGGCGCCGCGCCTGCTCGATGTCCTCGCGATTCTCCGGGTAATGGATACGCACCAGTGCCTGGTGCATATGCCCCAGCCCGGCCTTCTCGCGTTCCGCGTCAGGCACCGGGTCAGCAACACGATCGCTCAGGTTCTCCACCACAAATGTCGTCACCTTGCGCAAACCGCGGCTGTTCAGCCCGACCTTGGAGAGCGCCGCCGTCTGCGGGTACACCGGGATAATGCGCCCGGCGTGCACCAGTTTGTCCGATTCGTCTTCGAGCCGTTCCAACTCCGGGTGCACGATCTGATAACCCTGGAAGTACCCCACGATACCGGTGGCGGCGTAGACCTGTCCCTTCTTGAACAGCTTCTCCCAATACTTCAGACCGCCGAACCAGAGCAAACTGATCGCGCCGGTGTCGTCCTGGAGGATCGCCTCGTAGCGACGCCTGCGCCCGTGCAGCACGCCATGCGCTTTGATCTGCCCGATCACGGTGACAATGCGGTCCGGCTTGACCTCGCCAATCGGCGTGATACTGGTGCGGTCCAGATACTGCCGCGGGAAGTAGTACAGCAGGTCGCGGACGGTGATCAGCTCGTGTTCGGCGAGCACGGCGCCTTTGCGCGGCCCGACGCCCTTGACGTACTGCAGGGGTGAATCTAAACGTAATTCTGCCACGGGTTAAGGGTGCGGCATGGACATCGGATAGTCAATCATAATTGCCAAAAGGGGCCGTTGCGGCCCCTTTCCTTGTTGTTCCATGGTGACTGCTGATAATCGGTGGGGGGATTTGCGATTGGCGATGGGATGTAGTATACTCGCGTCGGAAGCGGATGCCGTCTGGTGGCGGTCCCGGCCTTCAAAGCCGTGCGGGGGGCAGTCGTACTGTCCCCGGTGGGTTCGATTCCCACCCCTTCCGCTTTTGTATGCGGGGCGATTCTGGCGGTGGCTCGCCATTCAGGCGAGCTTCGTCTTCGTGCAGTTCCAAGCTCCAGTCATCGCGAGGAGTGCAGCGAAGCAGCGACGCGGCGATCTCAAACCAAGTGGAGAAGACCCGATTGCCCGGAGTCCAATCCTCGCGTCTTGAGATTGCTTCGTCCCTGCGCGCCTCAGGCGCGGCGGTCCTCGCAATGACTCCCCTCTGGGGGACTGGCTCATCCTCTGTTGGTCCGCCGCTGTACACGGCAGACTCGCCGGCCTTCCTCCACCAGTTGCACGATCTGAACTCTGGGGTGGCCCAAGGCTTGCCTTGGGTTTCTCTGTTCTTCATATTTCGAGTAAGATCGATTGACGATTAGTAGTGACTCCTGCTATAATGGACCAAGGTTACAACCAATAAGCCGCAACGCAACAATCTGGGGTAAGGATCGGAAGATCCGAGTGCAGGAATGAGTGAAGAGAATCAGAAGATTTGTCACTGGCCGCTTGATGACAATTCTAGGAACTGCGGATTGCGACATAATCGGTCTGACATGCGATGCGAGTTTCATCGTTTGGTGGCGTCCAAGGCTGGAAGTATTGATCGACAACCACACCTAATAGTCCGCTACATCGATGATTGCCAGAAGCAAGGCAGAAGTGCGCTCCTGGATGACCTCAAGATAACTCACTGTCGATTCGGCTCTCACATAGCGAACGTAAAAATGCTCTGCAGAGAGACGCGTTTCGAATCTTGCAGGTTCACCAAGATTGATAGGTTAATGGCAGACTTTGCAGGAGCCACGTTTGTAGATTGCGATTTCATGGACTGTGTGATAGAGAATCCATCCTTCCGACATGCAACTTTCATAGACACTTCCTTTATGAACTGTCAGTTTCTCGCGGTTGGCCATGGCTTTCAGACCATCACGGTAGAGGGGACAAGGGTCTTCATATCCCACTGCCAATTCAGAATGCCCAAGGGAAACGGCAAGCCTGAACGCCCATCTGATTCCGTGATGATCGTCGACTTCTCCGATAGTACGTTTGATCTTCAGAATGACATCTTTGACAACACGGCAATCGGGGAAGGAATGATACTAATG
>WJKG01000274.1 GCA_014729205.1 candidate division GN15 bacterium
GGGTAAACCAGTAAGGGTAATTGAAGGAGGCGTTGTCTATCGTTGCCCCGGCAAAGGGGGAGCCTTCGCCACCGGTCGCGGACTCATCGATCTCTCTGCCGGTTCCTTCGCCTGTCTGTTCCTGATCACCGGCCGGCTCCTGTGTGGTGTCTTGTTGGGCGACTGTCTGGCGCGGTTCTGGTGGTTCTTCAGGGGTCGGCTCTTCTTCAGGCTCGGGCTCAGGTTCTTCCTCAATTGGTACCATCTCGTCCCTGGTGACAGGTTGCTCGACCGGTATGTCTATGTCGTCTTCGGCGGCGGCCTCGGGTGTACTCGGTGCGGGTAGTGGCTCGGGCTCAGCGGTCATTTGCATCTCGGCGGGGGCAGTGAGGGAGACACGGATGACGTCCTGGATGGGCGGGGTCTGCTGAAAGGCAAAGCTCCCCGAGAACATGACAAAGGTTATCACCAGTCCATGCAGCAGGACGGAGAATATGACATCGCGTGTGAGTGTATCCGCCTTATTCATGTCACCGAGGTTCGTTCTCCGGGACAGAGGTTACCAGTCCGATATTCTCGATTCCCATTTCCTTGAGTCGACCAATGACGCCGATCGCACGACCGTAGGCGACTGAGGAATCGCCTCGTAGATACACGGAGCTGGTGTTCTCGGCCCGCATTTCACGTTGGAGGTCCTGTTCGAAACGGTCGAGGCGGGTGAAGACGTCGTTGATGTATATACCGCCGACGGAGTCGATGGTCACGACGATGCCATCAGGTTGCTCTTCGATGGCTGGGGCGCGGGTCTTTGGCAGGTCGACCTCGATACCGGACTGGAGTAATGGCGCGGAGATCATGAAGATGATCAGCAGCACCAGGACGACATCGACCAGGTTGGCGATATTGATGTCCGACATGGCATTGTAGCCACGTTTGGAACGGGGGCGTCGCATGATCAGAGCTCTTCCTTTTTGAGCCGGGCCAGGAAAGCGAGAATGAAGCCGTTGCCCTGGTCGTTAAGGATCTTGAGTTTGTTGTTCGCCCAGTTGAAAGCCATGACGGCCGGGATGGCAGCACCCAGGCCGACGATGGTGGCCAGCAGTGCCTCGGCAATACCCGGTGCGACCACTGCCAGCGAGGCAGAACCGCGTTCACCGATTGCCCAGAACGAATCCATAATGCCGACGACGGTACCGAGCAGGCCCATAAAGGGAGCCGAGTTACCAGTTGTAGCCAGGAAGATCGTGCGTTGCTCCAGAAAGCCCATCTGCTCGGTGAGGGTGCGCTCCATGCTCATTTCGATGACGTCGATATCGGACTCGCTAAGCCCCTGTTGTGACTGCTGAATAGCACCGCCGGGGTTCTTCTGTTCCTTGATCTGCAGCAGCTCCTCATAGCCGCCCTGAAAGACGCGGGCTAAGTGGGACTCTCGCTGCCCTTTGGCCTGGCCCACCACATCGGACAATCGGTGGCTACGCTTGAACTGCTGCATAAAGGCTGAGTTGGAGTCCATGACGGACTTGTACTGTCGCCACTTATGAAAGATGATTACCCAGCTTACGATGGACATGAACAGCAGGGCAGCCAGGATGATGGCGCCGAAGGTCGATGTCTCGGCGATGATTTGCCAGAGCGACCCGGTGAGAGTGATGATGGGAGCTACGGTTTCCATATCGACTTGTACACCCGTCCTTGGTTTCGGTTTGGCCTTACAGCGGTTTCGATGACCCTGAAAGCGAAGCATTCAAGGTCAACAATGATATGGACGCCGGAGACGGGCAATCAACAAAAACCACCCATTGCCGGCATTCTCGCCTCTGCCATGTTAAACTTGATTGACGGTCAAAGGTTGCGATTGATTATCATCCGAACGCGAGGTTCAAGGAGAATGACGGCATGCGATGCAGAGCGATAGTGAGTTGCACCGGATTCGTGCTCATGCTGATGGCGGTCGGGATGAGTGTGAGTGGGTGCAATCAGGATGAGGAGCCCAGGGACAAGCCACCTTTGGAGGTCAAAGAGGAAGAGGCCAAGGACTCAACGCGGCTGGACCCGGCGCCCGATACCGGGCGGTAACACTCAGCCAAGAAGAAAGCGGCCTGCCGAGTGTTCTCGACAGGCCGCGGGATCGATCCAGTGTCTCGGGCTGTTTAGCCTTCGATCATTTCCACATTGGCGCGAGGTACAATGACCTCGGTGCCATCGTCGAACTTCACCTTCAACACACGAGCTTTGGATTCGGATTCGAGTACCTGCAGCGGTGCCGGAAGGTCGGTAACCTCGCCCAGGTAGCCGAAGTAGGGATGGCGGATGACGCGAATCGGCGAGCCAGTAGCCAGGCCACCCACACCATTAGCGGCTTTGTCTTCGAGTTCTTTGTTCAGCTCCGTGGGAATGACTACCTCGGGCCGGATCACACCGGCGCGGATCTGGGTGGCACCGTTGATACAGGCCATCTCGCCTTGATGGCGGCTGAGCAGATCAAAGGTCTTCTTGGCCATATCGATCTGGCCAAAGCCCTCGGTCACGACCAGGCTGATGCCAATATCCTCATTGCCGGTAATGGCCACGCCGATATCATAGCCGAGGAAGTCGCGAAGGTCCTTGTCGTCGAATCCGCCAACTACAATACCCCGGACGCCGACTTCAATGGCTTTTTTCAGGGCGGCGGCAGTAACCATGGCGCCGCCAACAATCACCTTGTCCTTCATATCATTTGTGATCAGTTTGTCCTCCAGAACGGTGGAGTTGTTGTCCACGGCAATCTGGATGTCACCAAAGGTCTCTCCGCCGATGCCGAAAATGCCCTGCACGAAGGAGGCATAGGTTTCCATGACGACACCTTCGTTCTCGATCACCTCGGCCACCGTGCCTTTGACATACGAGGTGACCTCGACCGGAATCGGTTCACCGCGCTGCAAGACCTGGCCGGTCACGTTGGAGATCGATTCGATGGTGCCATCGATGGTGGCCGTGGCTGATGATGAGAACCACTTGATGAACGACTTCTTCAGGGCGATTTGCTCACCTTCCTTGATCGGGTCGCCCTCTTTCTTCTGCATGACCATGGAGAGGTCTTCGGGCGGTACGCCGAGCTTGTTGGCCACATTGAGCGGCACAACGTTTCCGGGAAGGTGGGTGCGTGCGACGACATCGTTGGGGTTGAGCTTGTCGCCCACCTTGACCACCACCTCGCCTTTGAGGGGCAGGATGCGACGTTTGCGGATGAGCAGGTTCTCAGTGACTTTCAGGCCTGGAGTATATGCATGGGCCATGGAGTAGAATCCCTCCTATATCTGCTTGCTACTTCGTTTTCTTACCATGTAAACGCGAAAAATGACAACCAGGATCAGGGCAATTGCAACCAGCACCCACAGGAGGGTACGATTGCCACCCGAGTTGTCATCGGTATCCGCTACTGTATCGATATTCGCCACCCGGAGTGATTCCGGTGCGTTGGCACTTTCCCAATTCTCAGTTGAAAATGATGTGAAGATTGCCTCGAAGGCATCCAAGCTTTGCTGGTACTGCTCTCGGGGCGCGAAGAAGAAAAAGTTCGCGGCACCCTTGTCGTAGTACTTTGCGAGAATGACGTTATACTTCTGTCCTTCCTTGGGCGGTCCGGTGGCTACCTTGATGCCGAGCAGGTTATTCTCCCGATCGATGTAGGGCACCTTGAAGGCCATGTTGCGCCAGAACTCATCGAAGGTGGCATCGACCGGCTGCGTACTGTACTCGCGGCCGAGCTCGAACGCCACGGAGTCAATCATCTTCTCAGTGTAAGCTCCCGTGGTATCCAGTCGGAGAATGAGGTAGGGGCCAGCAAAGAAGGGGCTGTTGTCCTCGTGGGCGAACACTGCTTCGTAGTCATAGAAGGCTCTGTCGGCGGCTCCGCTTCGCTGCAGGAACCCGTCTACCGTGAGGTAATCCATCTGTACCCAGTCATCAGGGTAGGCGATGAAAAACTCGCCCGCATAGCTGACATAATTGCCGGCCACAACGCCACTGGCTATCGCCAGCACGGCAAGTACTATCAGACCGGCCAAGTGGCGCCTATGACTACGAATCGAATTCATGCTCGCGTTTGGTCCCTCGCGATTACTCACGATTACTTCTGAGTGAGCCGCTCCGCCGGATAGATATCCAGTTCGCCGTACCAGCGGGTAAGATACTTGACCCGGTCGCTGGCGTTGAGTTGTGAGAGGTCGAACGGGCGACCGCGGCCATCAAGAATAATCCCGACCACGCCGCCGTGGACCTCGGTTTCCAGTCGGTTACCCTTGCCCGCGCCCACATCAAAGTGCCGATCCGGCTCGAATACGGCTTTGGCGGTCATGGGCAGCCCGTTGTCCTGAATCCCCAGTTTGAAGAGCTTCATTTCGAGGGCATTGAGGGTACCTTCGACCGGCCCGTCGGGGAGGTCGATCTTGTATTTCATTATGGGAGCATCAGATTTCTTGTATTCACCAGAGGGCGCCACACAGGTGCCCAGGTGGATCAGGCAGTCCTTCTCGAACACCTCGGTGGCTGCCTTGGGTTGTACCTCGGTCAGCACGCCGAGCTGCGGCATCATGAAGATGGAGTCAACGGCCAATCGCGTGACACCTTCCGGGCTGAAAGCGTCGACCATCATCATGGCCGACTGCTGGCGACGCGGGGCGTGGGAAAGCACGCCACCGGAGCCGATCAGCATATCAAGGCTCATCATGTTGACGATAGTGGCGCCGGAACCGCTCTGATCGAACGCATCGGCGATAGTACGCTGCTGCTGGACGCCCTTGAGAACAGTGGCGAAGTTCTTGTGCTGAATAAAGGCCAGTCGCAACGCTTCGCGGGCGACCGCCTGTTCGAATACCAGCTCTTCCATGGACTGCGGGATAGTGGTCGGACGGACCATTTTGTTCTTCACGCGGTTGCGCAGGTCACGCTCGTCCATGTCGAAGGGTACCCAGCGCATGACCATGGGCAGGGTGGCCTCGGCGAATACATTCGAAATCGAGTACGACATGCCCAGGTTAGCGGATACCGTTCGGTTGAAGACGCCGTCAGTGGAAC
>WJKG01000275.1 GCA_014729205.1 candidate division GN15 bacterium
ACAAGGCACTGCGTAACTTCGGCGCCTCCGACAAGAAACACGGCGTTCTGGCGAAAGTAATGCACGCCTTCCGCGATTTCTCCTGGAAGCACAACAAGGGCATCATTGCCACGGCAGCGGTGCTGGTAGTCGTCTCGGCGATTGGGCTGAGCATGATCGTGGTTAACGATAACCCGGTCAAGTGGTTCAAGGAGTCACACCCGATTCGTGTGGCCGACCAGACTATGAACAAGCACCTGGCCGGTACCTACATGAACTACCTGGTGTTCGAAGGTGAAGATGAGAATGCCATGAAGGATCCGGAGGTGCTCAATTACATGGAGCACCTGCAGAGAGATCTGGAGAAGAGCGAGATCGTTGGTGCGACCACCGGTTTGACTGACATCGTCAAGAAGGTCCGTTATGAGTTGTTTGCGGCTGACAGCGCTGAGATGATCATCCCGGATAATTCCGATGAGGTTGGCCAGATGCTGTTCATGTTCGAGATGGCCGGAGGCGATCCGGACGACCTGTTCAAGTTTACTACCACCGACTATCGCAAGGCCAATCTCTGGGTCCAGATGAACAATGGTGACAACCAGAAGGTGCAGTCGGTGATCGATCGCGCCGAGACCTTTATGGACGAAAACCCGCTGCCTGCTGGCGTTACCGCCCAGTGGGCCGGCCTGCCCTATATTAACATCGTCTGGCAGCAGAAGATGGTGAACGGCATGCGCGAGTCGCTGATGGGGTCATTCGTCGTGGTCTTTATCATGATGGTTATCCTGTTCCGTTCAATCCGTTGGGGATTCATCAGCATGCTGCCGCTGACCATTACCATAATGGCGATTTACGCCAGTATCGGTTACCTGGGGAAGCCGTACGACATGCCGATTGCGGTGCTGTCATCGCTCACATTGGGCCTGTCGATCGATTTCGCCATCCACTTCATCCAGCGCTTTAGAACACTCTATCGAGAGTTGGGCAATTTCAAGGATGCCTATCATGGTATATTCGAGGGCGCCGGACGGGCAATTAGCCGCAACGTACTGGTGATCGCGATTGGCTTCGTACCGATGCTGTTCTCCACCCTGGTGCCGTACATCACCGTCGGCTCGTTCTTCCTGGCCATTATGATTGTTTCCGGCCTGGTGACCATGCTGTTGCTGCCGGCTATAGCCAAGACCTTCAACAGAGCTCTGTTCAAGAAGTCGGAGGTTGCGAAGGCGAAGAAGTCGAGCCAGAGTGAGCCCGCGGTCGAGGCTGGTTAAGCTAAAATTGACAACTTAGGGCACATTGGGTTGTTATGAATGTGACAAATGAGATTGTGAATAGAGAAAGAAGGAGTATGAAAATGAAGAGGATGATGCAATTGACGATGGTTCTGGCGATCGCCCTGATGGCTACGATCGCCACCGGTGCCTCCGCTGCGGAGGACGCGACCGAATTGATGAAGAAATCACACCTGGCCTACTACTACGCCGGTGATGATGGCTTGGCTGAGGTAGATATGCGCATTGTCGACAAGAAAGGCAAAGAGCGCATCCGCAACTTCACCATGCTGCGTCTGGACAACGAGCAGGGCGGCGACCAGAAGTACTACACCTACTTCAAGAAGCCGTCCGATGTTGCCCGCATGACCTTTATGGTACACAAGAACTCCGAGGGTAACGACCTGCGCTGGATCTATGTCCCGGCAGTGGATCTGGTCAAGCCGATCTCGGCTGATGACAAGAACTCCAGCTTCGTCGGCTCCGATTTCAGCTACGAGGATGTCTCCGGTCGTCACTGGTCCGAGGATACGCATACGATCGTCGGCGACTCCACCTGGGACGGCGCCGCGGTGTATATCGTCGAGTCCAAGCCGAAAGAGGAGTACGATGGCTTCGCGGTGAAGCGCTCCTACATCAACAAGGAGTCGCTGCTGCCGCACAAAGAGCTGTACTTCGACGAAGACGGTGAGTTGATCAAGATTATGACGGCTGAAGAGATCAAGGAAGTCGATGGTATCGCCACTATCGTTCACCGTACCATGGAAGACGTCGACAAGGAGCGCGTAACACACGTGATCTTCAGTGATATCGAATACAATGTCGGAATCGAGAACGACCTGTTTACCGAGCGCTTCTTGAAGAACCCTCCAATGCAGTACATTCGATAACCGGGAAATCGGGAGGGTATGACTATGAAGACTTCCAGGATTTACATAGCACTCTTTGCAGTGGTTCTGCTGCTTACTTCATCGGTCCAGGGGGAAGTCATGATCGATGGCTTCCTCCAAGGCCTGTACGGTGGTCGGGTTGATAAAGCCAACCCGACCATCGGCGAACAGACGGCCTCCGAAAGCCGCCTCCAGCTTCGCGTTCAGCACTGGGGCGACAACGGCAACTTCTTCGGCCGGCTGGACTTCCTGTATGACGGCGTCACCGATAGCTATGATTGGGAATTGCGCGAGGCGTACTTCCGTTTCCGACTCGGTAACAACCTCGACTTCAAGGTCGGTCGCCAGATCCTCACCTGGGGTACGGGCGATCTGATCTTTATCAATGATGTGTTCGCCAAGGACTATCAATCGTTCTTCATTGGTCGCGATGATCAGTATCTCAAGGCACCGCAGAATGCCATCCGCGGCGCCTGGTATAATCCGGTCGGCGAGCTTTCCGTGGTCTGGTCGCCTCGCTTCGAGGGTAACCGGCTTCCGCAGGGCGTTCGGCTGAGCTACTACAGCCCGCTGGATCAGGCTATTGTTGGCAGTTCGCGGTACATAGCACCGGTTGAGCCCGATGCTGATTTCAAGAACAGCGAGCTTGCCACCAGGTTACAGCGACGAATAAGCAACTTTGCTACCGCTCTGTACTTCTACCGTGGGTTTTACAAGAACCCGGTCGGATTCGATATGAGCCTCGGCGCCCCGATCTATCCTCGGCTGCATGTCTACGGGGCGTCCACGCGTGGTCCGATCGCCGGCGGTATCCTGTGGATCGAAGGTGGTTATCTGGATTCCCGTGATGATCCCGATGGCGATGAGCCAATGATTCCAAATTCCTCGGTGAGCACACTGGTTGGATTCGAGCGTCAGGTGGTCCAGAACCTGACCATCAATCTGCAGTGGCAGACCGATATGATGATGGATTACGAAACCTACGAGCAGCAGGCCGGCGCCCAGGGTGGCTATGTGCGCGACGAGATTAGACATCTGCTCACCACCCGCTGGACCAAGCTGCTGAACTCTGAGCTGGTAACGCTGTCGGCATTCGTTTTCTATTCGCCGACCGACGAGGACGTCTACGCCAAACTATCCGCAGAATACAAGTATACCGACCAGATTACCCTGGCCGCTGGCGCCAACTTGTTTGAGGGAAGTTACGTAGAAACTGAATTCGGGCAGTTCCAGTTCAATGACAACGTCTGGGCGAAGATGACCTATGGGTTCTTCTAAGCTCGTGATTACTAAGACTTTGCCTGAAAGGAGTTGATGATAATGACTCTGGAAAACTCGATACGATTGCTGGCCGGTACCTTGATACTGGTATCACTGGTGCTGTACTATTTCGTCTCGCCGTGGTGGCTGCTTCTGACCGCTTTTGTGGGGTTTAATCTGGCGCAGTCGTCACTTACCGGTCTGTGCCCGGCTGAAGCGATATTCAAGCGGCTGTTCTTCAAAAATCGGGGCGGAGAGACCGCTGCCGCCTCCAACTAAGGACGGAGGATCTCAGACAAAGTGAGTAGACATGCTCTCACACCTTTTGCAGTAGGATATTTGAGTAAATCCGTCAGGGCCCTTTGACGATATAAGGAATAATGAAACACGTCAAAGGGCCCATGTCATTTATCGTATTTTTGCTGTCGCTGTGGTTTCTGGCCACTCTCAATTTCAGCTGCAACAGCTCCCGGACGGTCGATCCCACCGATCTCAGACCGTTTCATCGGGTTACCGGTGTGGTTGTTACCAATTGCGACTCAGTCCGTGATACCCTCAACAAGATGCCAGTCGGGACTATCGCGCTGGCGCAGTTGACGCGCAATGATACTATCCTTCCCAATGCACTTGTTGAGATCGATACATTCGCGCTCACCGATGCTGACTCGATGTATGTCCTAGCTGATACCAACTGTAACGTGTTCACGGTGGGTTCTTACGATCTGAAGCTCACCGAAGGGAACAAGCTGGATACTGAGGTGTCAATTACGTTCGCTGATGACTTCTCCGTGGATATCACGCAACCGGCAAATCGTATTGCCAACGGCAATCAGGATGTGAGCCTTTCCTGGACCGGATCAGCTCAGTCCGACGGGTATATTATCGCCGCGGTTCTGCGTGATTCGCTCGGTACCGGTTTCGGATATTCAGACTACGTAACCTCGCAGGCGACATTTGCTACCTTCCCTACCGAGGCCTTCTATCAAGGTGGTTTCGCAGACCCGGATACCGGATGGTATTACCTGTATGTCTACAGCTATACAGGTACTCCGGATTCGTCGCTCGCCGAAGAGTATCTGCCAATGAGTCTGCCCAGTCAGTTACCTGGACCGTCGTTTGAAGCACGGGATTTCGAGGCCCGGTTCGGGACTATCCGGATCGCTCGCCGTGACAGCGTACACCTCGTCCTTTTGGCTCTGGGCGAATAGACTCCACCCTAACAAGGCACCTGTTCCGGCGGCTTCGCAGCCGCCGTTTTTGTTGTTTGGTGTATCTGCGCGTGATATGTTGACGCCATGACTGACTATCAGGAATTGATGAACGTGCTGGCACGCCTGAGCACCGAGCAGGTCAATCCCAGGACGCTCGAAATCGACACCATGACTGCCGAGCAGATTGTCCAGGTCATACATGATGAGGACCGTCTGGTGGCAGATATCGTTGCCCGCGCCAAGCCAGCCATCGCCCGCACAGCCCACATGTTCGCCACCACTTTGGAAGCTGGCGGACGAGTTTTCTATATCGGAGCGGGTACATCAGGTCGACTGGGAGTACTTGACGCCGCCGAATGCCCTCCCACTTTCGGTACCGAGCCAGGCCAGATAGTTGGTGTAATCTCTGGTGGTTACGACACCTTGATTCTCTCCCGGGAAGGGGTCGAAGATCAAGCTTCAGAAGCAGTCAAGGACCTGAAGAAGCACGAACTGATCGCCTCAGACATGGTAATCGGCGTTGCAGCGAGTGTACGCACGCCTTACACCCGCGAGGGATTGACCTATGCTCGGTCGATTGGCTGCCGGACGGCCTTTCTCATCTGCAACGATGCCATTGACCTGGCGCCCGAGGTCGATGAGCTGATTGTCATGCCGGTAGGTCCCGAGGTGATAACAGGGTCTACTCGCATGAAGGCGGGGACTGCCTGCAAAATGGCCCTTAATATGATCTCCACGACCGGCATGGTTTTGCTGGGCAAGACAATGGGAAATCTCATGGTCGACCTGAAGGCCACCTCCGAGAAGCTGGCGGCCCGCAGTCGCAAAATGCTCATGGAATTACTGAGCATTGATCAAACCCAGGCCGAGTCCTTGCTGGAGCGATCAGAGGGCTCGGTAAAAGTCGCGATAGTCATGCACAGGCTGAACTGTGACCTCGCTACCGCGCGCAGCAAACTGACTGAAGCCGGCGGATTCGTCCGTCAGGCCCTGCAGTGATTCGCATCGCATTTACCCTGAAGATACTGTACCAATGTACCATCTGGCCTGCCAGAGAATGCCCGCTTGTACCATCAGGTACGCCTCGGCCGACTCAAGGAGGCCGGATCGTGATGCTATGTCATTAAAAGACAAGGGGTTACATTCGACTACTCATAGTTGGCACAGCTCTTGTTACAGTTTTGGGCAGCTAATTGGAACTTAGCAAAACCTTGGAACTTACAGAGACACGGCATAACGACGAAAGACAAAAGGAGAAACCAATTCATGGCACGTACCTCGACTCTCATTCTCACATGCGCGGCACTCCTGATGCTGGCTGTGGGCTGTTCTGATAACGGCTCTCAGTCGGTGACTTCCAACGGCACCTTGAATCTTGAAGATGCATTTGGCGGATATACATCTTCGCCCGAGGCCCCGGCTTTCGGCGATGATGAGTTGGTTGCGGCCGCCTATGGCGAAGAAGAGGTAGAGGACGATCTGATCAGCAAATCTCAAATGGACTCGCTGGAGAATTCCAGTCTGTGCGGTTTCTATCATTTCCGGGCTGTCTGGGGCAGTATCCCCTATGATAGCACGGTCACCGAAGTCACAGACTGGAGCGGCTCGCTGACGATCTCACGCGGCACCGAGGTTATTCGCAGAGTAATCCGGTTCGAACGCGGACAGGACTATCTGCTCCCGCGTCAGGATCGACAGACGATTGAATGGGTCTCGCAGACGACTGTTCACAACGACGGTATCGCGGCGAATATCTATGTCCCGCGCGAATACCGGATCGACACCAGCATGGTCGATGACGAGGAAGTTATCGATACTGTCTGGCTTGATTGCGATGATGTGACAGTGACCTTCGAGACCGGCCCTTACAGCGAGACGTTCGAGGTTGAGGACTTGATCGGCCTGGATACAGTTATCTACCTTTCGGATTCTGTCAATGCCGTGGCTCTGCACGGTTTCCGCCTGGATTACCGCCCATGCCCTCGCGGCTTCATGTCAGGTACCTGGGGATTCGACCCTGATGGCCAGGGTGTCTTCTCCGGTCTCTGGCTGGGCCGCCAGGGCGCGGTGGTCGGGCATTACCATGGTCACTTCGGTATCAACGATGACGGCCACAAGGTATTCTACGGCAAGGTAATCGGGCTCGATGGCGAGTTCGAGTACTTCCTCCGTGGTGTCTACGGTCATCGGCCGAGTGCGAATGCCAACCCGAACGCGCTGCGCCGTGCCCCAGGCAAGTATGCCGGTGGTATCTTCACCGAAGATGGCGCACGCATCGGTGTGATTCAGGGCAAGTACCGAAACCACCCGTACGAGAAGAGCGGCTTCATGCAGGGCCGATGGAAAGTGCTCTGCAATGTTGATATCGATGATGATGACTTCGAGGAAGAACTCTGGGATCCGGACGACTTCTTCGACGAAGGCTTCGATGATGATGGTGGCTTCTGATAGATTTTCACCTGCGCATGTGGGCAGTCGGTTCTAGCCGCGACCCGAACCGACTACTCAGGTGGTGCCGGCCGTCGGAGACGACGGCCGGTGCCCGCATTGCCGGTAAAGGAGTGCGGCTAAAGCGTTGATAAATAAGGGAAAATCGCCAAGAAATCGTGAGATTTTTTCCGATTTTTTTGAACATTTCAACAGGCTCATCTGTTATAATAGGCAGACGGACA
>WJKG01000276.1 GCA_014729205.1 candidate division GN15 bacterium
AACATGAGTGTTGCTGTGACGTGGCGTGTCGATCCCGGACCGCTGTCGGCTTTTGGGAAGGTGACGGTTGACGGCAACGAAGACGTACCTGCCGATGTCATTCTCAATTCCACTGCCTTCGAGTCTGGTGATACATTCCAACAGCATCTGCTGGGCCGCACTCAGGACTGGATATACGGTCTTGGTGCCTTTCGAATCGTAACCGTCTCGGCGACGCTCGACTCCGCCCGGTCCAGGCGGGTTCCGGTGCGCATACAGGTCGAGGAATCCCCTCGATGGAGTACGGAGTTCGGTGTCGGTTACGGTCGGGAAGAGGAGTTTCGAGCGCACAATAAATCGAGGTTCATCGGATTTCTGGGTGAGGTACGGCGTTTGGAGTTGCTGGTCAGGCACTCAGCCCTGGAGCCGTATCATGTTGATATCACCTGGTTGCAGCCAGCATTTCTTACACCGCGTACGAGCGCCGCACTCAGCCCATTCGTGCGGCGTCAGACCGAGCCTGGATTCACACTCAACCGGCTTGGTGGAGACATCGAGTTGCGCCATCAGTTCAATCGCGATCTCGATGCCTCGATTCGCTATGTCTATGAGCAGGTCGACCTGGAAGAGCAGAGTGTGGCAGTTGAAGAGATCAGTGCGCCCGATCTGGAAGGGCTGTATACCAAGTCGAGCCTGATATTCGGCGCCACACGGGACAACTCGCAGCCGCTGTTTTCGCCTAATCGGGGCGCACAACTCACGTCTACGTGGAAGCTCAGCGGGCTGGATCTGGGAAGTGCCTATCACTTCACGAGTATTCTGCTTGAAGGTAGATTGTATCGCGAGGTTTTCGGTGTGGTCTTAGCGACTCGCCTTAAGACCGGGGCTATTGAATCGTTCGATGGGTCCGGATTCGTACCGGTGGAAGATCGCTTCTTCGCCGGTGGCAGCCAGTCTATCCGCGGTTGGGCGCGCTCGCAGCTTGGTCCAATGAGTGGCGGGAAACCACTGGGCGGCAACGGACTGGTTGAAACCTCGGTAGAGCTCCGGTTCCCGCTGGTCTGGAAGATTGGCGGAGCAGTGTTCATGGATGCCGGCAACGTCTGGCGGCAATTCGAATACGTTTCAATTGGAGAGCTGCGCTATTCACCGGGGGTCGGTTTGCGATACACGACTCCGATTGGGCCAATCCGGTTCGATGCCGCCAGGCCTGTCTGGGATACCGAATCAACCTGGCAGTTTCACATTAGTGTCGGGGAGAGCTTCTAAGTCATGACAGGCAAGGCGCAGACATCGGATACCTCTTCTCGGGGCACGCGCTGGTGGCGCATCCCGATTTACACTATTGCGGGGTTAGCGGTCCTCATCCTGCTGGCGCTGGCAGTGACTCAAACGGGCTGGTTCAAAGACCAGGTCCGCAGTCGAATCGAGCAAGCCGCCAACGAAGCACTGCGGGCCCGGGTTTCTATTGGAGAGCTGGGTGGTTCCTTGCTGTTCTCGGTGCAGTTGCGCGATGTTACGATGACGCTCGACGGGGACTCGGTCCTTGCCCTGACCAAGGTGAGCGCTGAGTATTCACTATGGCCACTGATTGGTGGACAGCTCGAGATACAGTCATTGACGATTGACACTCCTCGTGTCTGGTTACGGCGCAACAGCGGCGACGGTTGGAATGTGGCCAACCTGACCCAACCCGATACATCAGACGACACGGGGCAAAACGGCGAGGGTGATCAGGACGACGGCGGTCTGCCTCTCGATATAACGGCTGAGCAGATAGCGCTGCACGGGGGAGTTGTTCATACCGAGGGAACCGAACCGCCCATACCGTCTCTGCTGTCGAACCTGAGCTTTAAGGCATCTGCCAGTATGACTAACGCCGAGCAGCAAGTCTCGATAGACTCGCTTCGCTTCACGACACAGCGGCCGGATCTTACCCTCGAGCAACTGGCAGCAGTGGTGAGTGCTAATGATACATCCATCGCGTTGCAGAGTCTTCTGCTGGTAACGGCCCTGAATCGCATAACCGGCAACGCGCTGTACACTCCTGATGATCCGCGTGGCTCGGAGGTAAAACTAAGTGCTGATTCCTTGCGATTGGACGAGTTCGCATTCGTCATCCCGGAGTTGGGTTTGGCTATCGAGCCAAGCATCTCACTTGATGTCACCTTGCGCAGCGACACAGCACGCGCTGTTCTTTCCGCCAGTCACAGCAGGGAGAAGCTGAGTGTTGACGCGCGGCTGTGGCCGTTCTCGGTCGTGATGACGGACTCGGTGACCACAGCCATGGAATACACTGCCGACGTGACAACCGAGCAGGTCAATTGGGCTGCCTGGATGGAGAGCTTTCCCATGTCATTCGCCACTTCGGGGACGGTTTCGGCGCAGGGAAGAGGCTTCGATCCGGACAGCGCCCGTATGAGTCTCAATGCCGAACTGTCATCGGGGAGCATCGCCGGACGGCACTGGGATTCGCTTTCATTGCACGTCGAGTACAATGAGGGGAACGCTAGTATTGACTCCCGGCTGGCAGCTCCATCAGGAGAACTGACCGTTCAGGGCGACCTTGAGAATCTGCTTGGAATTCCGCGTTATGACCTCGAAGCCGATATCGCTGATGTCGACTTGTCATTGCTCAATGGCGACACACTGCTCCAGTCGGATCTGTCGGGAAGAGTCGAGATCAAAGGTACGCATTTTAATCCCGACAGTATCTCAGGCAGAGTGGTGATGAGTTTGACACCGTCTCGTGTGGGGGGGAATCGGCTGGATACTCTGTTTGCACAGGTCGATGCCACCCCGGGACGCTTTGAGGTGGACAGCTTCTTTGTCAAATCTACAATTGGTGAGGCAGCCGGGCACGGTGAGCTGATTGTGCAGGACCGAGAATTGTCGCTCGATGCCAGAGTCGTGCCGGGCGACCTGAGTGCCATAGCTCAAATGGCCGGACTGGATACGCTTGCCGCAGAAGGGGCGATTGACTTCGAGGCTCGGGGAAACCTGGATTCACTCTCTGCGAGTGGAGAGTTCAGTCTGGCCCAGCTGTCTGCTAACGATGGCGAGGCGGACACGCTCTGGGGCTCGTTTTCGCTGCCCCTGATGAACTTCAGCCCGGGTGAGATATCGTTGGGGCTGGAGAGCCGTGGTGTCCGCTATGCCGGCATCGATGTAGGGCAGGTGACTGTCGACGCCTCTGTCAGCCAGGACACGCTTCGAGTTAAGCTAAACCAATCCACCGGTGATTCGATATCTGTGTCGGTTGTCGGTGATGTCGTTACCGCACAGCGGGCGAGCGTGTCTCTTCGAGAGTTATCCTTCAGCTACTTCGAGCAGAACTGGCAACTCGATGATGCTCCAGCGATCTTAATCATTGATTCAACACGGATCGGAGCGGACAACCTTGCGCTCACT
Organism: candidate division GN15 bacterium; assembly: GCA_014729205.1. Taxonomy (GTDB): domain Bacteria; phylum Zixibacteria; class MSB-5A5; order GN15; family FEB-12; genus WJKG01. The sequence continues at coordinate 3,391 of WJKG01000276.1, forward strand.
TCGGGTTCGGGCGATCAACGATCGATGATTCTCCTGGATGGGGACTACGCGCTGAAGGGAAACCACGACCTCCATGTGGCGCTTACGCGGTTGAATATCGGGGCGCTTCTCGATCTCATGCCTGCCAGCCCAGCGATCGATGGCCAGCTTTCCGGCGATATCGACTGGACCGGTCCGGCTGAGGAGCCCGATCTTGCAGTGGACCTGACAGCCACTGAGATGAGAGCAAATGATGTGAAGATCGACAGCCTGGTGTTGACCGCACGGCACACGGTCGATAGCATTGATCTCGATGCAACAGCCTACTTCCCCGGTTTTCCACCGTTGGAATTGAGTGGTTACCTGCCGTTTTCGCTGGAAGGCGACGCCGAGTCGGTCGTCCCGATGGATCAACCAATGCACCTTGAACTCGCTGCAGAACATGTACCGATGAAAGCACTGCTCGCGGCCGTACCTCGGTTGGTTGATGGAACCTCCGGCTGGGCCGCCTGTTCACTGACGGTTGAAAACACCCTGGAACAACCACATATATTTGGTAATGCCGGTATCTATGACGCCGGACTGAAGATGGAGCAGTACGGTGTTGATTATCAGGATATCCAGTTGCGGCTGTCTATGGATCAACAGCGGATCAACATCGACAGTCTCTCGGCGCGAAGAGGTAAGGGCACTGTAAGAGCATCGGGCTACTTCGAACTGGCCAATGAAGCCGTTACCGGCGAGGTACGAGCGACCTCGATTGATCTAACAGCAGATAGATTCTATGTGACTCGTCACAACCATTATGAAATCCAGGTGTCCGGCAATGTCGGTCTTGAGGCCGGCGCAGAGGAGGCTCGCTATAGCGGTGATATTACTGTGCACCGGTCACGATTGTACCTGCCGACATTGACGGCTGAGGGCGGTGTGCAAGACCCTTCCGCGCGCGATTTGCCAATGCTGGTCAGAGCGGTTCACGACAGCACCCGAGAACAAGTCTCGACAGCCGACTCTGTGGCTCACAAGTCGGGACCGTCGGCCCTGCAAGCCAGCCGGCTATACGAGAGAATGCGCGGTACGGCGACGGTGTCACTGCCTCGAAACACGTGGATTCGCAGTCCCGATATGCGTATCGAGCTGTCGGGGAGTCTCGATGTTGTGAAGGAGGGAGAGGAGCCGGAGTTGTTCGGCACGATCTCTACGGTGCGGGGACATTATGATCTCTATGGTCGGCGATTCACGATTGAGGAAGGTCAACTCATTTTCCAGGGTGGGACTGATTACAATCCCAGGCTATCCATCACAGCCGAGTATGTCTTCCGTGGAGCTAATCGTGTCAAACGTTCGCTGCTGTTGCTGGTGTCCGGTACCGCAAAGCGACCGGAACTTGCCTTCAAACTGGATGGAAGCGATATCAGTGAAGGAGACGCATTGGCGTACATTCTGTTCGGGCGGAGTTTTGATCAGCTCACCAGGGGCCAGCAGGGGGAAGTGGGTGAGCAAAGCAGTGGTCGTGAACTGGCACAGGGCGTAGCAGCGGGTATCGTTGCCGACCAACTGGCAAAAACACTTGGTCGCGAATTCCGGCTCGATGTGATCGACATCCGGGCCAAGAGTGACTTCGGTGGTGCTGCCTTCGAGGTAGGCAAATACCTTACGACTGACCTGTTCATCAGCTACCAGCGTGGATTCGGTTCTGCTGAGGACAACGAGTTCGCCCCCGAGATTGTGACCCTTGAATACGAGTTGACGAGAAACATCTTCCTGCGTCTGGTCGAGGGCAATGCGCGGCAAAGTGGTTTTGATGTCATCTTCCGTCTGCAGGAATGACAATTGCACCGATGGCTGCAGTAGCCAGGCCGCTCAATGAAAAACACCGATGGTCCAGCCATCGGTGTTCGTACATTGGTAAGCGGGACGTAGGTATCTACTTATAGAATCAGATTGGCTTCCGCCAGATCCTCAACCATCACATCGGACACAGAACTCTTAACTTGTTGGCGCGATGCCGGGTCGACGGTCTCGCTGACTCCAGACCACACAAGACGCCCATCGCCGTTGGTGGACAACAGGTCAGCAGCAACACGTACCGCTGTTTCTCGTTCGATGTAGCCCGGATAGTACACGGTCTCGTAGTGTGTGTAAT
>WJKG01000277.1 GCA_014729205.1 candidate division GN15 bacterium
CTTTACTGTTGCCTCGCTGTTGATTAGAGCCACGACGATGTCACCAGCGTTGGCAACCGTCTGCTTGCGCACCAGCACCATGTCGCCATCGAATATACCGGCGTTCTTCATCGAATCGCCATCGACACGCAGTACGAATGCGTCGCCAGCGGGCACGAATGAGAGATCAACCGCAAGTTCACCCTCGACATTTTCGACCGCGTCGATTGGCACACCGGCAGGCACGGTACCGACAATCGGGATACGTCCGATCTGGCTGCTGACGGACTGGGTCAGTTCCAGACCACGAGAGATGAAGCCTTGCTTCTTCAGGAATCCTTTCTTGATCAGTGCCGAGATGTGAGTCCGGACACCGTTTGTCGAACGGATTCCGAACTTCTGCCCGATTTCCCGAATCGTGGGCGGGTGACCTCTGGATGCAATCTGTTCTCGGATGAACTGGAGGACATCACGCTGCCTCGAAGTCAGCTCCTGCTTCATACGGTCCTTCCTGATATCGCCCGCATGCAACTCGGCGGGCGGTTTCGTCATGAGCGCTTTTAGAGGCAGAATACTGCCCATTTGTGTACTTGTCAAGCATTTTGCGTCGGTGTGGGCTCAATCCCATACATCGATGTGTCGATACATAGTCTATATTAAGCGCTCATTTGGGATTGAAGCACTCTGAAACATCGGGGAAACCAGTCAGAGAATGGGGTTACTTGGACGCACAGAGACTAGCTGGGCAGTTTTGGAAGGCGCAAGCGGATCCGTCCGAATTTGGGCTCTACCCGCGCTTCTGGTAGTACTGGTTGTCGGCATCCTGCTGGCGGGGAACGCGCGTTATGGTATGGCCGAAGAGAGTAAAGCCACCGCTGAGCCCTGCAAGGGATACGAGATGTCGGTACAGGCATGCCTTGCCCTGGATGTCAAGGATCGTGAGCCACAGTGGAAGTCCGATGTTTTCGAGGAGTATGTAGGCAAGATCTATTGCTGGACACGCGTCATCGGTGTGCCGGACTCAACCACCATCACGCACATCTGGGTACATGATACAACCGAGATGGCGCGTGTTCCGTTGAGAGTTGGTAGCCCCAGTTGGCGCACCTGGAGTTTCAAGACTGTGCCCAGATGGGGGAAGGGACGTTGGGTGGTGAGAATCGCCGATTGCACAGGCACGGTATTTGATTCGGTTACGTTCAAGGTGCTTTCCGAGTCGCAGATGTGGAACGCCCCGATTGTGCCCCCAGGATACACCAGTCGCCAGCGCGAGGAGAATGACAAAGCGGAAGTCGATGAATAGCACGTCGTCAAACCAGGCGTACGAAATGTAAAAGGCCGACTCTCAAATGAGAGCCGGCCTTTGTGTTTTCATATCAACATTCAGCCGCCAGGCGCTTAGGCCTCTTCAGCCTCCTCGCGAGCCTTGGCCTCATCGATCACTTTCTGTGCCTGATCGTGGGGCACTTCCTCATAGTGCGAGAAATCGAGGCTGTAGAATCCCTGGCCCGAGGTCATAGAACGCAGATCAACGGAGTACTGATACATCTCCGCCCGAGGAACCTGAGCCTTTATGCGCTGGTAGCGTCCTTCGGGCTCCATCCCCCCAATCTTTGCCCGTCGCGATGACAGGTCGCCCATGATGTCGCCGGTGTAGTCGTCAGGTACGATAACCTCGACATTGTAGATAGGCTCCAGAAGCACCGGTTTGGCTTCCATGAAGCCCTGCTTGAACGCTTGCGACGATGCGATCTTGAATGCCATATCGGACGAGTCTACTTCGTGGTATGAGCCATAGAACAGGGCAGCTTTTACATCAACCACGGGAGATCCCGTCAGTGGACCGTTCTGCATTGATTCCACCAAGCCCTTTTCGACAGCGGGGATGTACTTACTCGGCACAACACCGCCCTTGATTTCGTCGAGAAATTCAAAGCCCGCGCCACGCTCGTTGGGCTCGAGCCTGATGTGTACCTCGCCGAACTGGCCACGACCGCCGCTCTGCTTCTTGTGACGGTACTTGGTCTCGGACTTGGATCGGATCGTCTCTCGATAGGCAATCCTCGGGCGCTCGAGATCCACCTCGGTGTGGAACCGACTTTTAAGCTTGTCACAGAGCACCTCAATGTGGGTTGAGCCCTGAGCAAACAACACCATCTGCTTGAGAGCGGGGTCCGAGATAACTTTGAAGGTAGGGTCTTCTTCGCGAAGCTTCTGCAGACCATTGGCAACCTTGTCCTCATCACCCTTGGACTTCGGCTTGATGGCGACGTCCATGACGGGATTCGGGTACTCAGGAGCCGGAACGGTGAACTCGGCGCCGGAACACAGGGTGTTGCCGATATGGGTATCTTTCAGTTTGACGAATACGCCCAGGTCGCCGGCAGGCACCGATGTCGAATCGATACGGTTCTTGCCCTGAAAGGTGTATAATTGGGTGCTGCGCTCGGATACTTCGGTATTCTGGTTCTTGAGCTCAACTCCAGGCTTGACGGTGCCGGACATCGCTTTGAAGAACGACATATCACCGAGATGACCCTCGGCATGCACCTTAAAGACATACGCCACGACCGGTCCGTTCGGATCTGCCGGCAGGGTAGTCATTTCCTCAGTACCGGTCTTGAATACATTTGCAGGAGGCATCTGGTCTGGTGATGGCAGGTAGTTGACAATGAAATCGAGCATCAACTTAGTACCCCAGTTCTTGGCAGCAGCGCCACACAGAATAGGGAAGACTTTGCCTTTGATAATGCCATTGGAGAAGCCCTTTATGAAGTCCTCCTTCTCGAGTGTGCCGAGATCAAAGAACTTCTCGAGCAGGGCATCATCGGTTTCAGCAGCCGTCTCAATGAGCTTCTCCCGCTCACTGTCGACCAGATCCTGCATGTCGGCAGGGATCTCCGATTCCTGCGGGTCGCCTTTGTCGTCAAATGTGAAGGCTTTCATCCGAAGCAGATCCACGATTCCCTTGAAATTCTCGGCCTGACCAATGGGCAGGTGGACAGCGGCCGCCTGCGTGCCGAAGGCATCCCGAATGCCGTCAACACAGGCTTGCCAGTTGGCGTTCTCGATCTCCATCTTGTTAATGAAAAAGAAGCGGGCAATGCCCAGCTTCTCGATGTATTTCCACTGTATCTGAGTTCCGACCTCAACGCCCGCGGTGGCATTGATGACCATCCCGACAGAATCGGCGACCTTCAAGCTTCCGATGAGTTCGCCCAGGAAGTCGGAGTGCCCGGGACCATCGAGGAGGTTAATCTTGGTGTTCTTCCATTCGCAGGCGAGGAGCTTGGATGAAATTGTCGTCTTCTTGGCGAGTTCATCTTCCTGATAGTCCAGCAGTGACGTCCCGTCGTCAACACGTCCCATGCGATTGTTGACGCCTGTTGAATAGGCGATTGCGTCGGCAATAGTGGTCTTACCGCAACCGCGCTGACCTCCCAGGACTACGTTTCTGATCTTATCGGTCGAATACTCCTTCACGTGCGAACCTCCGCGGTCTCAATTTGTGCTTCGGGTTTGGAGATACATCTCGTTTGCCCGGAAACCCCGGGCAAGTCAGAGTCACATGGTATAACAATAGGCTGTTTTTGTCAAACCGTTTTGTGGCGCAAAGCCCGAAATCACAAGCCTTTGCCCCCCATTGGGAAGGTACTCAATTTGTCCCTGATGTCCCCATGATGCACAAACGCCCGCCTTCAATCAGGCGGGCGTTTGCGTACTATCTCACGCTTCAGCGCAGCGTGTGACCAGTCAGATGATTACTTCAGCAGCACCATCTTCTTGGTCTCGCTGAAGACGCCAGCGTC
>WJKG01000278.1 GCA_014729205.1 candidate division GN15 bacterium
ATATAGAGCTGCATCCGGTGCAGCAAGACTTCGCGAATCAACAATGCCATACCGTCGGGATTATTAATGTCAAGATTGCTGACATCAGAATAGAGCTTCACCGGTGGCAGTTCCATGAGCACCGGAACAACCACATAGCCGGTTGGCGCAACATGATACAGGTGCCCCACGAGGGTGTCATTGTGGTAGATTGGCTCCATGTCAGATACTTGTGCATCGGTGACCTCGGCCCACTCACCCAATGAGGCCGTCTGGGCCGCGATCCAGTTGACAGCGACATTGTCCATTTGCTGCTTGTTAGCCAGCTCTGCGACCGCTGGCCCGGACAGGGCAAAGACTAACAGACTGATAAGAAGGGCCATACGAGCAGCGCTTTTGGATGATAACGGTGTTAGGGAACTACCTCCTTGGTGCATCTGGGCAATCATGCAAAATCTCCTTTAGTAACCAGCCATGGCGAAGGGTAGCGGTGCACTGACGATCTCGGAGGCGAATGAGATCTCAAACGCCGATCCGTCCGCAACGTGTTGTGAACCGACCTTTGGGCCGCAAATCGTTACACGTGAGGGGCTTGCAAACGGGCAGTGGAGTAATTCCGATTACGCAGTCGACACCTGTCGTCTACTTGATGTACATCCTACACAATATACGTGACAGACTGCAAATCGCCAAAAAGAATGTTCGGAGATTTGGCTATTCATGGACCCAGCTTAGCCCTCTATCAGGCTACGGACAGGGCTGCAAGACGCCGGTTTCGCCGTTGAACAGGTATCCGACTAACTGGGTCAGATCAATGACATTAATCGTACCGTCGGCACCAATATCGGCTTCCAAAGCGCATGACAGTTCGTTCTGGCCGGCGAACAGGTAACTGACCAGACGCGTGAGGTCGGCGACATTGACCTTCTCCTCCAGGTCACCGTCGACATTACCTCGAACGCCAATACAGCAGTCGCCTCCCGTACCGGCGGTAATCGTGGCGGCCTGGCAGCGGGCATTGAAGGTGGCAATTCGTCCGGACAGTTCTGGTTCATGACCGGTGTAGCCATCGAAAGAGAGTATCGTCTGGTCGCCATTCTGGGCCGAAGCCGGGATGGAATAGTATAGTCTGAGAATCGGACCCGTGCCGGGCGAAAGGTCGGTATCCGGATTGGGGGCCGGATTCGACACGTACAGCGTATACTGGGTGCTGCTAAGCCAGTGCGAGTATCCGACAGAGCTGAACTCACTTGTCCTGCAACCAGCGGTGGACATCGAGTCAAGCGAGATGTCGGTCATCTCACCGGAGATCACGATAGGAATTCTGATGGAACTGAGCGGAATCGTGTTTCGCACTTCAATAGTCACCTCAGCCATCCCCCCGGCCTGTCCGGTAGCTTGCTCGCCAAGAAGAGAGTCAGCGAGAACGATGATACAATCATCCCAGCTCCGAGAACGAGTTGTGTCGGGCGAGACAACCGTTGCCGAGACATCATAGTAGCCGGGCTGGGTGTAGACATGAGCTGGGTTTGGCACGTCGGCGGAACCACCATCACCAAACTGATAGGACCATGAAGGACTGGTGAGGTTCGATGAACCGGTGAAAGTGATCTCGAGCGGTTCAAAGCCTACTCGCTTATCGGGTTCAAAAGCTACTTGTTCGTCGGGGAACATGTTGATCATGGCGTAGTCCTCGAACCATTCGCAGCCGTCCCACGGACAATAGAGTTCATCGACCGTGTACCACTTATTATGGCCGTCTTCCCAACCGTAATTCATGTGAATCTGTTTCAGTCCATCTGTTTCTTTCCAGCCGTCGCAGACAATCTCGTGACTGTAGATCGTGTATGGTACCGGTCGTCCCAGGTCTATCTGCCCCTTGAGCAGATCAAACCAGCCGTCATAGGTGTAATCGAATCGGTATGCCTCAGTAATCGATGAATCATACCAGAAGTGCCTGGGGTACATTGTCTCGGCGCGTCCGGGCCAGGCCCCCGAGCCGCATACACCGTAGTTCATGTCGAAGGCCACGCCGACCTCGTAACTCAGTTCAGCGGCTGCGGCACCCTCTTCGGGTGTACAGCCCAGGCCGCACTGGGTTGGCATGTCGGACCAGTCGTAGTGATCATCGAAGTATGCCGTCAAGTATCGACCGGCGGTACTGCCGCCACAGGACTGATCGCCGTCCCACCAATACGTGTAACTGCCGACACCGGACTTGGGCCACTGCCAGTAGTTCATTACCTGGGCAAAGGCGGTGGCCACACACCCCACCACCACCGTGCCACCATCGCCACCCGGACAGAGGTTGTTGAAGGGCGCTCCCTGATCCCACGCCGTGCTCATGAGCGGCCCAGCCTGGGCACGTTTGAGATTGCTCTCTTCCAGCGACCGGGCGAACTGGTCGGTATCTACCGCATAGCGATCCCACTGGGTCTGATGCTGACGGCCGAAGAGAGCCACGCCCGTGTCTGGCATACGACGATCGAGGCCGCCATAATATCGGGCGTATGCCTCCAGCCGTCGACCCAGTGTTTCACGCACCATAGCTGTATAGCCGAGCGTGTCTGTTGTCGAGAGATCGAGTCCACTGATAGTGCTGTATGACTTCACCGGTGACAACTCCTTGAGCAACGGAACCAGAACATGACCGCGAGGATGAATCGAGAAGACCACGCCGACGTCCCGACCACGGTAGCGGAGCACCTGCCGCGAAAGAACGGTGGGGTTGCGTGAGCCACTCCAGGTCCCCTCGCTGGCAACGATTCTCTGCAACCAGTTCTGGCAAACGAGTTCGGCTTCGTGTTCGCTGGGGATTTCGGCCAGAGACGATGAGCTGCCGAGCGCCAACAGAGCTAACACAGTGAGAGTAGAGAGCTTACGAGCGATATTCATGGGATTCCTCGACTCAAGTAAGAACCGCTATTTGGGAATAGTTACCCGGCAGCGCGGTGGCAAGCTGCCGGCCATGTCCGAACGCAATATAAGCGGCACCTTAACGTTTACCAAGGAATTCTCCTGGCCCCACTTGTCAGCGGCTTTTTACGGGGCTACATTGTTCGTTACTGACTTGGGATTGGTTGTCTAGTACCCAAACGAGGGATACCATATGAAAGAACGATTACAGGAATGTATTGATGGCCTGCAGGCCAAGGGGATCGACTACGCCGACGCTCGGCTTGTAAGCCGCGAAAACGAGGCAATCCGGATGAGCAGCGGCAAGGTCGATCAACTGGGGCGGTATCTCGATGTCGGTGTCGGCATTCGAGTGCTGTACCAGGGCTGCTGGGGTTTCGCCGGGACAGCCGGCACATCCAAGGCCGAGATCACCAAGACCGCCAATCGGGCTTTGAAGATCGCCAAGGCCTCGGCCTTGACCAAACGGGAACCGGTACGGCTGGCGCCACAGGAAGCATTTACCGACCATTACAGCTCTCCCTGTCGGATCGACCCGTTCGAGGTTCCCTTCGACGAGAAGCTGGACTTGATAGACGCCGTTACCCGGGAACTGATGAAGTCCAAGAAGATCAAGACAGCCGAAGTCTTTCTCAGGTTCTTCAAAACCAACAAGCTGTTTGTTTCAAGCGAGGGCGCGCAAATCGAACAGGACATCATCGAGTCCGGCGGTGGATACCATGCAATCGCTGTCGACGGCAGCGAGGCCCAGAAGCGGTCATATCCCAACTCACACGGTGGAGACTATGCCACTCGTGGCTGGGAGTTCGTGAAGGGGATGGGGCTGGTCGAAAACGCTGAGCGCGTTCGCGAGGAAGCCCTGCAGTTGCTGAAAGCGAAACCGTGCCCGGACACGCATGCCGACATCATCCTGCATGGTGCCATGATGGCCCTGCAGATCCACGAGTCGTGCGGGCACCCGATTGAGCTCGATCGGGTACTCGGTACCGAGATCTCTCTGGCCGGTGGCTCCTTTCTTTCGCTTGACAAGATGAACAGCCTCCAGTATGGCTCGAAGCATGTTAACATTAATGCCGATGCGACGGTCGAGGGTGGCCTGGGCTCATTCGGCTACGATGATGAAGGTGTCAAGGCTCAACGCGCACCGATTGTCAAAGACGGCAGGTTTGTCGGCTATCTGACGAGCCGCGAGACCGCCCCGGTCATCAATCAGCAGTCAAATGGTACAATGCGGGCCGACGGGTGGAATCGCATTCCGCTGATCCGGATGACCAACGTGAACCTGGAACCAGGGTCGTGGGACCTCGATGACCTGATCGCCGATACCGAGGACGGCATTCTGTTTGATTTGAATAAGAGTTGGTCGATCGATGATAAGCGACTGAACTTCCAGTTCGGATGCGAGTGCGCCTGGCAGATCAAGGACGGCAAGCGGGGCCAAATGTACAAGAACCCCGTGTACACGGGGATCACTCCAGAGTTCTGGAACTCGTGTGATGCCATCTGCAGCCGGGATCACTGGCGTGTGTGGGCGATCCCGAACTGCGGCAAGGGGGAACCAATGCAGGTAGCGCGGGTCGGCCACGGAGCCGCTCCCAGCAGGTTTAGAAACGTCAAGGTGGGGGTGAGCAAATGATTGGTCGAGAGAAATTACTGGACAGCCTTAAGGGTGTGCTGGAGAAATCGCCGGCGGACCAGACCGAGGTTTCATGCATTGCTGAAGACTCCGGCCTGACGCGATATGCGAACTCGGCCATTCACCAGAATGTGGCCGAGAAGAACCAGCGGGTCTTCATCCGCTGCGCTGTCGACGGCAGGATCGGCGTGGCCATCACCAATTCGCTCAACAAGAAAGAACTGTTACAGACAGCCCGCAATGCCTATGACATCGCCCAGATGCGTCCGGAGAACCCCGACTGGCCGGGGTTGCCGAAACCGGCCAGGTACAAAGAGATCGACAATTTCGACGAGGCCACGGCGAACCTCTCCCCCATGCAACGTGCTCGCGCGGTCAAGAACATGATCAAGATCACTGACCGTATGAACCAGGGAGCGGCTGGGGCACTGGCGACAACGCTGGCCGAGACAGCTGTTATCAACAGCAACGGAGTCGAGGCTTACCACGCGGGGACATCGGCCTCGGTCAACTTCATCGCCATGTCCGACGATTCCTCTGGCTATGGTGCCGGACTGTCGCCGGCATTCGCGGGCCTGGACACGCGCACCATCGCACAGGTGGCTGCGGAGAAGTGTCGACGATCGGTCAATCCACGGAGCATCGAGCCCGGAGAATACGAGGTCATACTCGAGCCGGTAGCAGTAGCTACGCTGTTGGAATGGCTTAACATGGTTGGTTTTCGCAACAAGCCTGTGTTGCAGAACATGTCGTTCTTGTCCGGGAAAATCGGCAAGAAGATAACCTCCGATTGGATCACCTGGTATGACAACGCGTTCGAATCCGGCGCGGTGGGTCTGCCGTTTGACTTCGAGGGTGTACCGCGCAAGAAGGTGACTTATGTCGACAAGGGCATCGCCAATGATACGGTCTGGGACCGCACCTCAGCGATCAAGGAGGGCCACAAACCAACGGGGCATTCGTTCACGGCGGATCAGATGGGTGAGGGCGGCATTGGACTTAATACCTGCATGAAGGCAGGCAAATCCAAACGCAGCGAACTGCTGACCGGTGTCAAGAAGGGCATCCTGGTAACTCGCTTTCACTACATCAATGGCTTCATCGATCAACCCAACGGCGTTCTGACCGGGATGACTCGCGATGGCACGTTCCTGATCGAGAATGGCGAGATCGTGGGTGGTATCAAGAACCTCCGCTTCACCGATGCCATGCCACGCGCTTTCGGGACGGTGGAGGCTATCTCGAAGGAGCGAGAGTTGGTGAAGTCGTGGTGGAGTGCGGTGGGGTGTATCACGGCCCCGGCCGTACACCTGAAGTCATTCAAATTCTCCGGCAAGACGGAGTTCTAAGCCCTCACCGTTGATAGATACGACGATAGCGGCTCCGCTGAAGTGCGGGGCCGCCTCTTTCATAAGCACCAACGAACTTGTTGATCTAATGCGGCGAGAAGGCGTGAACCAGATTGAATGCACCCGGTCTGACCGGGACGTCACTATAGTGCGAGACACCTGCTACACCGCCCTCGGCAGTGAGATAGCGTATGGTGATGTTGTAAGTTCCCGGCTCCAGCTCGAAGTCACCTACATACACCCGTCCCGGCAGATATTGAGCACTGCGAATGTCAGCGTTTTCGGTGAGTTCGACAGTGAAGTCGATCGCCGCCTTCTGCAACCACCCGGCCAGGCCTCCCTCGTCGACCTTGTCTTTGCGATTATTGGCCACAATGGCCTTGGTCAACGCTCGCACGACGGATTTGAAGATGATCATCGTCCGCTTGGCCTTGAAGACTTCCTGCGCAACGAGATTCACATCCTCCATGAGCTGCAAATTGCCGATGCGCTCGCCATTGACCGTCACTTCGATGCGATCTATGGCCGAGGGACGCGGTTGCATACGAGGCAGTGAGAACTTGAAGTAAAAGTCATCAGAAATCCTCGCGGCAAACGGCCCGAACAGGTTGACCTCGTTCCCCCGGGTATCGGTCCCGACCACCCACACCAGGTCCAATTCTGAGTCTGTCTTCAAACGGACAGTCATGGCCTCTTTCGTGGGGCCAAGCCCGGCCATACCCACAACACTGAGAATGGCACCGTCGTCCGCCCGGTACTGCACCTCGGGCGGTGGGAAACTGTAGATGTGTGACTGCGTGCGAAAGGCATCGAGCATAGCCTCATGGTCGATACGCGCATCGTCGTAGAGGCCCTCAGCAGCGTACATGTGCATGCTCAGCCATCGGGCGAACGCATCGTTGTGGAATCGCACCTCCTCGAGATCCATATCCAGCGAGATGCTGTTCTCTTTTCGCTCACGCGTCGAGCGCTGCATCCTCTGAAAGGCATCGCCGTACTTGTTCTCGAGCTGATCGAGCTTGAGATTGGCACGTCGCACCTCCACAAAGGCAGCATCGAATTGACTCAGGCTGATGTAGTTGATGGCCTTGATCAGGTTGGTGTAGAGGATCTCGTAGTCCTCACCGGCGTACTCGAGCACATTGTCGTTAAGCGCCATAGAGGCAATGGCGCGCGACACGCTCTTGGTGAAGAGCTCCTCTGCGGCCGCATCCGCGAGCTCGAGTTTCTCATTGGAAGCTTCGTAGTTCTGGGCGTAATGATTCAGAAAACCGGCATCGAGAAAGTACAGAAGGCGGTCTTTTTCGCCGTACTTCCCCGATTCACGCGCTCCTTCCAGGAGCGTGACAGCGGTGTCAAAATCGTGCTGGACGACCTGCGTCGTGATAGGCTCATAGAAGCCACGACGCGTGGCCAGGGAGCCGCACGCAATCGCCATGAGGGCTACGAGGGCCAGAGCCAGCCCTCGTCGCCACCGGAGTCCCGGGAACATCAATCTACCCTTGCAAGGCGATTACCACTTGGTCTTACCCTGGGAGATACCCTTCTTGATCTCCTTGGTACCTATCCAGACCTTCTCCATAGACTCGATATTCACCAATTCGAAGTCGGTCTTGTAGTACACGACGGACTTGCCACCTTCCGCATCGGTGATTGTCTTCACATGTCCCTGCAGAAGGAAGTCGGCGCCAGTCTCGGCACGCATCTTCTTGGCCGTTTCGGCAGTGGCGAACTCCTGCTGTTCCTGCCGCTCGGCACGAAGCTCGGAGCGCGCATCCTTGCTCTGGACGAAACGCACCTTACCGGAATTGATCAACTGGCGCTCGAACTCGGTGGTGAACACTTCCATGTTGATGTGCTCGCTGGTCATATTGCGAATGATGCCGACTGTCACAAATGGCCGCTCACCATGCTGCTCCATATAATCGGTCACCCAGCGATGGGTCAGGGCATCGGCCACCATTTCCTGGGCTACCAGGCGGGCGTCGGTGTCGTTCCACTTGCCGGACAGATCGGTTACGGTTTCGGCATCCAGCCGCGTCACCTGCTTGCCGCCGCCACAAGCAGTCACCAGGGCGGCCAATAGAACGAGAACGATAAGCTGTTTCATTTCACATCTTCCCTAATCTGTATATACTTGCTTGATTGTGTTCGCGCACTTTTCCCTTAAGTGTCTATCGGTCGGCTTATAGCTATCTTACAGCCGGACAGCAACTAAAGTTTTTGCCATTTGTTAAGACCTGCTGGTCACTAACCGGATTAGTCTGGCGCAGATCACTCTTCTGGTCGTGTACGATCGGGATACTCCGGTCCCATGGGACGTTCAACCGGTTCGGCCTCAATCCTGTTCAGTAGGTACTCGACCGCCGCCTCGAGTTGCCGATCGCGCCCGTTGAAGGTTTCATGCGGGAGGTTATCGACCGTTGTATCCGGCTCGACACCGTACCACTCAATCGGCCAACTCCCCTCCGGTCCGAAAACGCCGAATTCAGCCGCGCTGGCGATACCGTTGTCGACGAGTCGATTCGAGTAGCTCAGCCAGATGCCGCCACCCCAGGTCCGGGTACCGATCACCTTGCCGAGATTCAGCCTGCGGAAGCCTTCAACAAACATCTCACCATCGGATGAGGTCCACTCGTTACAGAGCGTGGCCATGTGACCACCGAAACCATACTGGAAATTGGGATCAGCAGCACCGATCCGAGGCTGCCACCACAGGAACGGTCTGCGCAAAAGTGAACCGAGTATCCAACTGTCAATATTGCCACCCTGGTTGTGGCGCACATCGACAACCAGGCCCGCTCGATCCCACACCGGGAAGAAGTCGCGAGCCCATTCGGCGTAGTTACCGCGTCCCATGGCGCGAATGTGCACATAGCCGACCTGACCATCGCTGAGGCTGTCAACCAGCTCCCGTCGCGTGATCTCCCAGTCGAGATAGCGCAGATTCCGCTCGGCGCGACCGGAGATGGGTACCACAATGGCCTCATCGGTTCCGGACCGGTGGCGGGGTTTGTATTCGACGAGCACCTGCTGCCCGACCTTGTTGCGAATCAATGCGTTCAGGTGGGGCGCCATGAGCACATCCTGGCCGTTGATTCGTGTGATGATGTCTCCCTCGGCGATGATGATCCCAGGCTTGCCCAGCGGGCTGAGCGTCTCCGGTCGCCCGGGATCGCCACGATAAATGCGATCGATCCGATAACCGCCGCCACGAGGGTCGCGAATGAGTCTGGCGCCAAGTGAGGCTATATCTATATCTTCCTCAGCGCGTCGGTAGTCGCCTCCACCCACGGTCATATGCAGCGCGGACAACTCGCTGATCATCTGGGCCAGCAGATCGCTGAGTTCCCAACGGTCCGTGACGCGGTCGACCAGCGGTATGTACTTTTCCCGAATAGCAGTCCAGTCGACACCATGCATGCCGGTGTCGTAGAAGTAGTCTCGTTCAAGGCGCCAGGCCTCGACAAACATCTGGCGCCATTCCTCGCGCGGATCGAGCGGGAATGACCACGACGACAGGTCCACTTTACCATCGTCCAGACTGCCGGGCGGGCTGGCAGAGGCATCGACAATGTACAGGTTGTCTCCTGAGCGCAGGAGCAACTTCGAGAGATCGCCCGAGAGTTCGTATCCCGAGATATTGGTGGCGAACTCCTTCGGCTTGGGTGATTCATCGGAGATTTCGAGCACATTGAGCGCGTACTTGCGACTTCCCACAGCCGGCCAGGAGCGGTAGTAGATGGCTTTTCCGGTCACGTTCAGGTCAGTGTAGTTGCCACCCTCGACCGGGAGTTCAAACAGGCGGTGCATGAGTGAGTCACGATCGATGCTGACGGCAACGACACCATCGTCAGTCTGGTCATCCTGCTCATCATCGTCATCTGATATGTCGTGGTCGGATTCGTCACTCTTGCTTGCCAGCTCGTCCTGGGGCTCGAATGGCGAATGCGCCTCGTCTGTG
>WJKG01000279.1 GCA_014729205.1 candidate division GN15 bacterium
GCTTACAGGCGCTATTCGCCTCGGAAGAGACCTTTACTTTCAGTTCAATGTCTTCGCCGAAACGATCTTCATCGATCGAATTCTCCGGAACCAGGAAGTAGCTGCCAGAGCCGACATCAGGCAGCGTCACTTGAGCGCCGTCTTCGGCCTCGATTTGGACGACCCCATCGCTGACAATGCTGAGACCGACATTGTCGCTGTCAGAGTCGTTTCCATCACCGGCGACGGAAGCCGGTTCGGCGGGATCAGATGAGGTTTTGGGCCCCAGTGGAACAGAGGAAATGTAGTCGAGGACCTCGTCAATGTCGGCCGAATCATTGCCGGGACCGACTGAATCGGAGGAACACCCCCAGAGCCATATTGAAGAGAATAGCAGAAGTACAGTTATGAGTGCCAATTTGCTTCTTGATCCTGTCCACTTTGTCATCTTGCCTCCTCGTGTCCCTCGACAGCGTTTGCTGAATGTTTCAGCTCAGTGTTTCAATCAACTGTTTCAGAATGAAGCAAAGTGGGTTCCTAAGACTGCACACTACCAGCTATTGTAGCACAACAACTTAAAGGTAGATTCGGCACATCATGAGCAGGCCAGAATGGTTGATCTCCCATTGATTGTAGGGAACGTCCGAGGGTTTTTTCAAATCTGAACACCCTCGAAACCGACAGATGATCAAAAAGCGCTCCACTGAAGGTCCATACGCTGGTCAGCGTGTCCAAACCAAGTGTGATTCTGTTCGAACAGACAACAGTCTCCGATGGCTCTGAAGGTTTTTTCGGCCACGTGCAGCCAGCACCGTCATGATATTCGCTGGAACGTAGTGAACTGCCAGCCCCCAACTTGAACAGGTAGTTGGCTTCAGACTATACTACTGACAAGGAAGGCAGATAGCCCTGTACTATATTAATGTGGGAGGGAGTAGTTGTCACCAGAACTGACCAACTGTCTGGTCGTTCTCGACGTATAGCAGTTAATCAGTAAACACAAGCTGAACCCCGATTCCGCAGGGAGAGAACATCAATGCCAATGAGCGAGATTTTCCTGGCTGAGTTTGACCACGAGATGGCTAACACGCGTCGGACGCTGGAGCGGGTACCGGACAGCAAACTCGACTGGAAGCCCCACGACAAGTCGTTCACCTTCAAGCAGCTTGCCGGCCACCTTGCAAACATCCCGAATTGGGCGGCAGTTACGTGCAAGGAGGATTCCTTCGACGTCTCACCCGGCGGTAAGAACGTCGAGACGCCAGAGCCAAACACCATGGCGGAATTGCTGAGTATGTTCGATGAGAACGTGCGCACGGCCCGGGAGGTGCTGGCGGCTACTACAGACGACCAGTTTGCGCAACCGTGGTCTCTTCTGGTGAATGGAGAGGCCCTGTTCACTATGCCCCGCTCGGCTGTGTTGCGCGGGATGATCTTCAACCATGCCATTCACCATCGCGGACAGCTTACCGTGTACTTGCGGTTGAATGACTTGCCGGTGCCTGCTTTGTACGGTCCCTCGGCCGACGAGCAGGGAAGCTGACTTATGAGACACTACCGAACAGATCAGGAGGCTTCGTGCCTCCTCTGTTCTGTTCAGCGCGGTCAGTAGATGTAGTTCTCAGGCGTTCCAGACAGGGCGCTGGTCCTCCGGTACTCCTCTTTCGATGGGGTTGTCAGGATCGGCACTCCACTCCATCCAGCCCCCATCATATACCGATACTCGTGGCCAACCCATAAGGTAAGCATTCCAGAAAGCCTCGCTGCCGCGCCAACCAGTGCCGCAGTAGAAAGCGACATGTTTCTCCGGAACTATCCCGTTGGCAGCCCAGATGGCGGCGACCTCATGGAACTCGCGCATGGTGTGATCGATGTTGCGATAGTTCTCCATGTGATAAGCATCGCTGCCGCAATTGCCGAACACTGACCCGGGGATCCTCCCCACCTTCTCGATATAGTTGTAGCCGCTGACATTACCAACAAACTCCTCCCAACTGCGGATGCTCACCAGTTCACCGTCATCGGAGGCCAGGAGTTCTTTGGCTTTGGGCGTGTCGACAATCAGGTCCGGCCGCTGCGGGATCGGTACCCCGAAGTCCTCGACCGGATGAATCTCGCCCTCCTCGGTAATGGTCTCATACCCGGCAGCGTTCCAGGCCTTCATACCACCATTGAGTATTCGCACGTCTTCGACTCCAGCATACAACAGGATCTGCGCACAGCGCATGGCCGCCAGATGACCGGCCATACGCCCGGGGTACTCATCTTCATTGTTGGGGTGCGAAAACCGACCGTAGAGTACAACCATTGTGTCGTGACGTATTCCCATTTCCCGCAAGGCCTCCCGTAACTCATCGGGAGATCGGCGATTCCAGTCTTTTGATGACTCCAGGCGTTCGGTGTCCATATGGATGGAGCCGGGGATATGGCCTGATTCATAGTCACCGCGATAACGGTAGCTTGCATGGCAGATCACATAGTCGCGGCCATCGTAAGAAGCAGGATTGTCACCGGCGATCACATCTCGCACCCATTCCGGGTAGACGAGTTGTTGGTGCTTTGGGAGTCGCTCCATGGGAAGGCTGTCGTTTGCCGACCAGTCCATGAACCGGTCGAAAGTACGCACGTGATCATAACCGATCTGCGTGAGAGCCTCCCGGACGACCTCGGAATCCTCCATGCCATACCCGTAGATAACGAGCCGCTTGTCTGGAGTGATCCCCTTTGCCTTCAGCAGATCCGTCCATTCATCAAACCGAGTCCATTCCAGCGGAAAGGTCTTTGCTCCCTTGATATGCCCGCCACGCGGTTCGTTGCGCAACGCCCATCCGTTGTATGCAGCAATGGGGCGCACATCGAGAAGAAGGTAATCGCTTTCCATTGCTTGATGACTGAGTTCGTCGATTGTCGGTGAATTGCCTGGATTCATTAATCTACACTCCACGTTGCGGATCGGTTGTCCGGAGTCGTTATCGTTTAGTACCTACTTCAACAGCATAGTCGCCGCGAATGTTCTACTGTTACCGCGCCGTCACTCTGCGATCTCGCGGCTCATCCGTCGCCACCACACCGGAACAATAGCCAGACCGAGGACCATTGCAATGGCGGCATACACCGACGATTGCCCCGGCAACGGGACCAGCAGCCGCGAGCACCCGTACAGCAAGAGGTAGACGGACAAACTGGTCATAACCGCCATGAATAGACCACGTTTTAGTGCTGACAACGGAACGGTGCGCTCGACACCCAGGCGCACGGCACTTTTCGCCCAGAACCCGGGCGGTCTGGTCTTCCTGTAGAATTCGGCTAACAGAGACGAGTCGGTGGGACGGGTAGCGAGCGTCACGATCACCACAATCACCGTCGATATCATTGACATCAGCAACAGGCGCAACCACTCGGCATCGGTTGTGAACAGGATGATCGGAGCCAGAACCAGTGAGACGACAATCGCTGTTATCTCAGAATAGAGGTTGGTCCGCTCCCATATCCAACGCAACAGCAGCACCCCTCCGGTGCCGGCGCCAAAGAGAAGGCTGATATACCAGGCGGTTTGAATCGATCCCAGGTTGGCCATGATGGTCAGGGCAACCAGTAGAAGCAGCACATTTGACAGCCGTGCCACGACCACTAATTCGCGTTTGCGAGGTTCGCGCTTGAGCCATGCTCGGTTGATGATGCGCAGGTAGAGATCATTGGTCCAGTAGCCTGAGCCCCAGGACAGGTGCGTGTCGATTGTCGAGGCGAGTGCAGCCAGCATGCCAGTGAGCACGAAACCCTTGACCACCGGAGGCAGCAGATCCTTGATTCCGGTGGCGAACAGCAATTCGCGCCCGGCCACAAACTGATCACTGGTCGCTTCGCCGGTAGTGTAGGGATAGATGACCAGGAGGCCGACCCCAATTACCAGCCAGATTACACTTCTGAAGAAGATCTGCAGCCAGGTAAACACTACCGCGGCCGTACGTGCATCGCGATCGCTTCGACAAGCCATCATTCGTTGTGCAAAGTAGCCGGTACCATCGCTGTTGCGCTCAAACAGCCATTGCAAAGAGATGATGACGAGAAAGGGTAGCAAGGCTTCGCCTGATGTTGGACTGAATGAGAGCATCTTTCCTGCCTCGACAGCACCATACAGCTCTACCAGGCGAGCCGACAGGTTGCCGAAACCGCCCGATTCAACAACGACAATGATGGCGTAGATCAGCGTACCCACAGTGGCGATCATGAACTGAGCCGTGTCCGTTGCGATCACCGCGCGTAAACCACCGGTAAGTGAGTAGAGTCCCGTGAAGGCGAGGATGACGACAATACTGATCATATTGTTAGTGGTAGCCACCCATGGTTCCAGCCCGGTGGCGCCGGAAGCGATGGATACCCCCACAGTGGTCACTATTCGGTAGGCGATATCATAGAGCCCTGCTGGCAGCCATTGGTGCCACAGCAGGAAGACCTCGCTGATGCGGCAGGCGGCGATAAGCACCATGGCCATGATCGTACAGTTCATTATCGTGCCGTAGTATATCGCCTTGAGTCCGCGAAGCGCTACGACGCCACGGCCACTGTACCGGATCTCGGTCAATTCAGCATCGGTGATTACGCCGGATCGTCGCCAGGCATGGCCGATCAGAAAGCCGATAATGAGAAACCCAAAGCCGTAGATCCACAGCCGCCACAACATGAAAATACCGCCGGTAGCTATGAGTCCCACCACCAATAGCGGCGTGTCGGCGGCGAACTGAGTTGCGGCCAGGCTGAATCCAGCTCGCCATCCCTTGACCGTTCGGCCGGCAAGGAAATACTCCTCGAGATTGCGCGATGCTTTGGAACGGTTGATGAACCCGTTAGTAACGCTGTACACCACAAACGCCACCACTATGAACAGATCAACTATGGCCTGCCTCCTTGGTGTGTCCCATTAGCGTCCCTGCACGAGATATTTTGCAAACAAGAGTCACCCCTGCTGGACCCGCTCATTGCGTTGGCTATGATCGTTCTCTATCGGTAGCGACCTACATGGGGCCGTTATACAAGTTCTCTGGGTATGACTTCATGCCAGCTCTTGCAGAAGAAGCGACGTTCACCATCGTAAGCATCAAGATCGGCGTCAACATAGAAGCTGGAGCCATCCGAGGTTAGAACTGTCTTGGTCAGCGTTCGCGTCTTCCAGTCACCACGCTTGAAGATTGCCTCCCAGTTTGTCTCACCGCGCGCAGAGCTGGGGTCATCATTGCAGATAGTGTATTTCTCTGTCGAACGTTTGGTCAACTCCAAATCGATGTCTTCGATGCGAACGGTTCCCAGGTCCTTCACAACCATAAGTGTCGACTCGTCCACCGCCAGATCGCGTATCACCTTCCACTGAGCGTCCGATGGAGCGATCATGGTCTCCTCGCCCGCCGGCGCTACCTCGGGTTCCGGAAAGGTGCGCAAGGATTCGTCGTCTACGGACGGTGGTCGCACCGGCAGCCGCAGTTGTGATGCGCCCGTGAACACCGTAAGGCGAGTCACTTCCGGTGGAGTCCAGGCGAGCGGCCAGTACGAGGTGGACAAAGCGACGCGGATGCGGTGGCCGGAGGGAAAGGAGTGCGCAACTCCGTTCATGGGGACGGTCACACGGTACTTCTTGCCCGGTTCCAGAGGTTCGGGATACTCATGGCCGTCTCGATGTGTCAGGTTCAGTATGCCGTAGGTAACGCGAGTTGCACGGTGATCGGGCGCAATGTCTGTCAAACGCACCGCTACCATGGCCACCGGCTTGTTCGAGGTCAGCATCAAATCAACTTCCGGCGCACCCAGTATCTCCACCGGCTCAGTGAGCGGACCGCTATCAAACACCAGTGCTCCCCCATCCTCTTCGCGCTGGTCGCTGGGCAAGTCAGGCGGGGCGCTGTACGAGCACCATTTTCCCGCGAACAATCCCAGCCGAAGGGGCGATTGCACAGTGATTGGCATCTCGCTTACATCTTCGTTTCGACCGGCAATTCTCGCCATAGCCAGCGGAAACACGTGCTGCTCTATCCGCGATGACGGCCAGGTGTCCTCGGCAATCCACCGGCCAGGTCGGGTATCGTAGGACGTGGTGGGAGGTACGCTGTCCTGCATCCACACGCGAAGCATGGGATCATCATCTACGCCCCTGTCTTTGTCCTTGAGCCACTGATCCCACCATCGCATACACTCCTGTAAGAACCCGATAGCCGGCCCCGGAATGCCGTCATGCGGGTAGCGGTGACTCCACGGGCCGATCAATCCGCGACGCGGTACGTTCAGGCCCTTTAGCAGACGGAAGACAGCATTGGAGTAGCCGTCAGCCCAGCCACTGACAGCCATGATCGGACATTGCACGGCATCGAAATCCTCGCATATCGAGCCATGTTTCCAGTAGGCGTCCCGATGTTGGTGCCGCAGCCAGGTGTTGAGCCAGAGACCGCTGCTTTCCAGTCGGTCGCGCCACATTTGACGCCAGCGATCACCGACAATCTGGGGGTCCGGCGGGTTGGCGTTACGCTCGAACATGATCGACGCCCACGACAGGTTGTCACCCAGCAGGCATCCCCCCATGTAGTGAACGTCGTCAGCATAACGATCATCTGTGGAACACACAGAGACGACAGCACCCAACTCCGGCGGTCGCCGAGCCGCGATCTGCAACCCGTTGAATCCTCCCCATGAAATGCCAATCATTCCCACTTTGCCCGAGCACCACGGTTGCGAGGCTATCCAGCGGAGGACCTCCACGCCGTCATCGAGCTCCTGCTGCAGGTACTCATCTTTGAGAATACCGTCGGAGCCGCCACTTCCCCTGAGATCGACCCGCAGACAGGCATAGCCGTGCCCGGCAAAATAGCCGTGCATTTCGCTGTCTCGGTTGCGTTTGCTGTCGCGCTTCCGATAGGGTATGTAC
>WJKG01000280.1 GCA_014729205.1 candidate division GN15 bacterium
GATCTGGGATTCGAGGTACTGGATGACCTGCCGGAACAGCTGCAGGATGTCATTCGCCAGGGGCTGCGGGACATTCACTCGCGGATGGTGAACGAGATCAATGCGTCGTCGCTGAACCTGCCGACGTTCAGTCAGGATGCTATCCAGCTTGTAACGGAGGAGATCGTGACGGCGACCAAGGATAGCATCTACGGCGGCATGACAGCCCTGGAGGCTATGAACAACAGCCTGATACGGTCAGTGGCTGCCGATTCGGCGCTGCGGTTGTATGTTCAGCAGACGCAATACCTGGTGGATTCCGTATGGCGATGGACGAACTCGGGGCTGTTCAACGGACCAGCCGCGGATGCCGAGTCGCTCGTGGATTCTCTCATTGGCGTTCTAAAAGGCAAAGGTAATTTGACGCGAACCGAGGTGAACACACTGAATCTCGAGGCGATCAGCGAGGGATATCTTGATCTGCTCGACGCGGCTCCATCAGGTCCAGAGGATCGGTTCTCCTACGTGCTGAATGTGGCCAACCAGGTGCTGGACAATAGTGCATATTACGATGGCCTGACGACGCCGGGTGCGTTCAGCAGTACCATTCTGGATAACTCGTTCATAACGGTGCAATCGGCGTTTGGTGATACCGTGATGGCTCCATGGCCGCCCGGCACGGAGTTGTCCGTGCTGGCACGACAGATCGACCTGGAGCCGTTCTCGCATACCTACGTGATGCAGCAACGATCCTCGGCAATGGAAGTCGCCGAGGAGTATGAGGCGCTGGTGCTGGCGCTTCAGCAGCGGTTGAACAACAACGATGTCGACAACCTGCTGCCTGATATCCTGGCGCTATTCGAGCAGTCTCGTGTACTAATGCGCGCCTATGCCAACCTCCTGGGTGTGGTGTATTCGGGTTCGTATGATGCGACCGTGTCTCTGCCTGACTTCGATGATGCCTATCAGGATCTGAACGATGCCTACAACACGGCCGTATTGTCGACCAACAATCTCAATTTTGTGGGCGGTATGTATGCAATCGACACCGGTAAGACGGCCTACTATGCACTGGCCCAGGACGAGGTGAACAATGCCCTGTATGCGATCGACGATGTCAATGATTCGTTCGATGACATCCTGGGCTACCTGTTCGCGCTGGAGGCGGCGCCGACGGTGATTGTGTCCAATATCGAGGTACCTGATGGGACGCTGATGACGGACACGACGTATGATATATCGATCTGGGTCACCAACACGGGCTCATCGATAGCCGATGAGCTGACGATCGATATTGTCTCTGATATTCAGGCGGCTATTGATACGGGTGCTGCTGAGGAATTCTGGGTGGAGCCCGGGGATAGTGTTGAAATCGAGATCGGGGTGGAGTTTCTCGCTCAGTCGGGACGCGGCTCAGGCAGCGGCGTACGCTGGAGCAGTATCACTATCACACCGAAGTGTACCAACGGTCTTTCGGTGCCGACCTCGCTGGCACTCGACTACCGCGAGGGATGCTGCCAGGGTATTCGCGGCAATGCCAACGATGATCCCGACGATGCAGTGAATATCCAGGATATGACGTACCTGGTGAGCTACCTGTTCGCCAGCGGCTCGGCCCCGGCTTGCTTCGAGGAAGGGGATGTTACGGCCGATGACACGATCAACATCCAGGATATGACCTACCTTGTGGCCTACCTGTTCAGTGGCGGGCCATTGCCAGCCGGTTGTTTCTAAACAAGTGAGCTTCACAGAACACTATAGCGCCCTGTCGCCTGCACGACAGGGCGCTCGTGGTTGTACTTCGGTATGCGTCAGGGGGCACTTGTAAGCGATAACAGTCCACTGGCTTACTACAGTGCATGAAAGGCTATCAGGACTGCTGTGGTAGGCATTGACTACCGGGGCCGGATTGGGTAAATTGTCTGGCAGGACGGGGAAGGAATTAACCTTAACCGGTAGCAGACAATGTCAGACTTACTTCGAATATCGCGTACCCGCCGCCCGTGCCGTATGACCACTCTTATCCGCTTGGGACAGCTTGGACTGTTGTTTGCCGTGCTGGTCGCAGTGGCGTGGCCCTGGCCGATTTCGGCCGCAGCGGGAGAGGCTGAATCAACATGGTCAGAGTTGCAGGCCGTGAGTGCTGGGACGGAGTCCGTTCTGGGAGCCGACCGGAACTCAAGATACACGGTCGATACAGTGGGGCGGTTCGACTTCAGCGACTCGCTGGAGAACTGGTTCATAGTGACGCCGGATTCGATGTCCTACTGGTTCCTGGCTCCGCCTGACACGTGCGATGAATTCGTGGCGGCCTCGGAGCTTATTGACACACCGACGGAATTGCTCTGGGAGTCACGAGGTGACACCGGCGTGATGAGCTGTCAGGTGGTGCTTGATGGGTATCGCGACGACACGTGTACGGTCAAGATCTCCGAGGAAGTGCTCTACAGCCCGGAAGCTGGTATCGGATGGAGTGGGGTCAATCGCCTGGAGGCGCGAGTTTACAATTCGGGTAGTTCCCGAGTGGCGGTCCAGATTCGACCCAACGGG
Source organism: candidate division GN15 bacterium (assembly GCA_014729205.1). GTDB lineage: Bacteria > Zixibacteria > MSB-5A5 > GN15 > FEB-12 > WJKG01. Next base: position 2,530 of record WJKG01000280.1, read on the forward strand.
GACAGTGCGGAGGCTGCGTACGTGTGGGCGGACACCGGCACGTGGACCACGGTGTGGTTGAATGAGAGCAAGCCGGGGGCGTTCGCGGATGTGGCCAGCGCGGATATCCATATTGTCTGCGATGCCGAGCCGTACAGCGGGACGGTGCGTGTGGACCGAGTGCTCGGTCTGCAGGTGCCGTATCCGGGTGGGAGTGAGTTGATTGCACCTGTCAACGGTGACAGCACGGAGGAGCGTCAGCCACAGCTAATCTGGGCCAGCGACGAGGACGCCTCGTCCTACCAGCTCGAATACTCCACCGAGAATGCGTTCACACCTGAAGCAACGACGATAGAAACCGTGACGGATACTGCATTCATGTTTGCGGACTCGCTTGAGTTGGGGATCTACTACTGGCGGGTGCGGTCGGTGAACGGGCATGGGTTCGCCAGTGACTACTCCAATGCGTTCGCCTTTACCGTAGCCGAGATCAACGATGCGCCGCAGTTCGAGGTGTTACCGGACACTGTGCGTGCCAACGAGGGTGACTCGGTGATCTTTGACGTGGTTGCTTCGGATGCCGACGACGATCCGTTGCTGCTGACGGCGTCGGGACTCCCGGGTGATGCCTCGTTTGCCGACACTGGCGATGGCGGTGGTCGCTTTGCCTGGGCGGTGCCATTCGGAAGCGCGGGGGAGTATGAGGTTGAGTTTGCTGTTGATGACGGTCAGGTGACGGTGTCGGATACCGTTGTGTTGATAATTGCGGGGATTGTATCGGTTGATCCTGAGCAGGGAACCCAGGGCGAGACGGCGACCGTAACGGTGACCGGTGTGAATACGACCTTTGGTGCCGGAACCACTACTTTGGTGCGGTTTGTGCACCAGGACTTCGTGTTTGCAAATAGTGCCAACGTGGTCAGTGCGACGGAACTGACGGTGCAGGTGACGATCGATGATACGGCTGCGGTTGGTGTGTACGATGTGGTCGTGCTCGAAGAACCCGATATTGGTGAGACCGTGGTGTCACCGGGGGCGTTTGAGGTGCTGGCTGGTTCGCGCCTGACTTTGAGCGCCGATACGCTTCGGTTTACCGGCGTACAGGGGGAGGCCAATCCGGCGAACCAGGAACTTGTGGTCGGTTCGGATAATGAGCCGCTTGCGTTCGCACTTGACACTACCGGCTTGACATGGATCACCCTGTCGGCTGACTCCGGGACAACTGAGGATACGATCGACGTAGCAGTAGATATTTCGGGTCTCTCGGTCGGTGACTACACGGTCAGTATTCCGGTTACGTCACCGGGAGCGTTGAACTCGCCGCAGGAACTGGTGGTGGAGTTGTCGGTGGTGGCGGCCCCGGTGAACCTGGTGGTGGACAGCACTGACGTGTCATTTAGTGCCACAGAAGCGGGAGCGAATCCCGAGGCGAAGTCATTCTTGCTTGAGACTGACGGAGATCCTGTAGATTTCGCGATTGGCAGCTATGACACGAGCTGGATTGCCGTTACACCACAGGCGGGAACGACACCAGGCGAAATCGAGGTGGCGGTTGATATCACAGGTCTGGCTGATAGTGGGTACGTGGATACACTGGTGATCACATCGGACGGCGCAGTGAATTCGCCGCAACAGGTGATCGTCAGTCTGCAGGTGGATCCAGCACCGATTAGTCTCGTGGTAGACAGTGTCACATTGAACTTCACCGCGACAGAGAATGGTGCTGATCCACCGGCGAAGTCGTTCATTGTCGGTACCGATGGGGATGCGGTGGCGTTCGCGATTACGGAGTTTGACACGACCTGGATTTCAGTTGTTCCTGACAGCGGCAACACGGAGGCACCGGTATCAGTGAGTATAGACATTGCCGGGTTGGACGAAGGGGACTATACCGATACGCTGGTCATCAGTTCCGACGAAGCCAATGTCATAAACAGCCCGCAGCAGGTGGTGGTGTCGCTGGTGTTGGTGCCCGAGGCGAACAATATTGTGCTGGATCCCGGCAGTGTTGACTTTGCAGTGGTTGACGCAAGCGGCGATACGCCTTCGGATGAAGTGGTGGTTTTGTCGAGCGCTGATTCGTTTGGGTTTGTGGCAGAGGCGTCAGCCTCCTGGTTGACAGTGAGCCCGGATACGGGTGTCTCCGGGGATACGCTTACGCTCATGGTGGACGCTGAAGGCCTGCCGGTGGGAAGCTATGAGGATAGTGTGGCAATCAGGAGCGAGACGGCGGACAATTCGCCGCAGTGGGTGCTCGTGTCGATGGACGTGCTCGAGGATACCACGCCGCTTATCACTCAGGTGACACCGGGGCAAGGACGTCAGGGAGAAACGGTGGTTGTCACGGTCACTGGTGTGTACACGCAGTTTGGTTCGGGACAGGCGACGCTTGTCGAGTTTGTGGGGGCCACCGGCAGTTTCACGGGGGAGGTATCGGTGGTCAGCCAGACTGAATTGACAGCAACGGTACAAGTGCCAGCGCAGGCAGATGTGGGGTTGTATGATGTGCGGGTGAGTGAAGCCGGTATCGGCGACGTGACTGCGGAAGATGCCTTCGAGGTGCTGGTTGGCTCCAATCTGGTGATTGAGCCCGGTACACTGACATTTTCGGCGCAGTTGGAAGGCGCCAATCCGAGTCCACGGCAGTTGGTTATAACGTCTGATAACCAGCCTCTGGATATCGAAGTAGATACCCCCGAGGCCGATTGGCTCAGTGTAGCGCCGGTGAGCGGCGAGACAGGAGATACGATTGTGGTCGAAGTTGATGTTGTCGGGTTGGGGATTGGATCTTACAGCGCGACGATTCTCGTGTCTTCGGAGACAGCGCTGAACTCGCCACAGGAGATCGCAGTCGCACTGACTGTTACGGACACCGAGTTTGAATGCCAGGCAATGGTGGAGCCGACTTCGGGGCCGGCGCCGCTGGTGGTACAGTTCCAGGCCAGTGTGGCCGGCGGGACAGCTCCGTTTTCATACTATTGGGATTTCGGTAATGGATACTTCGGCAATGTGGCGGATACCTCGCACACGTACTTCATTCCGGGCGACTACACGGTACGGCTGTATGTGACCGACGATGGCGGCGAGATCTGCTCGACGCTGGTGCCAATCGATGTGCAGGTGAATCCAGTACTAACGGTGAGGCCGTCGGTCGTGGATTTCGGGCCATCTGCCACGGCCGCGAACCTGACGATTGACAACGGCGGCAGTGGTATGTTGCCGTGGGTGATTGTTGACTACCCGGACTGGTTAGACGTAAATCCGAGCTCAGGAACGGTAGACGATGTACCGCAGACTGTTGGCTTGAGCGCAAACAGGCTGGTACTTGATCCCGGATCATATACCGACTCTCTGGCGGTTGTCTCGGAGGTAGACACGGTGTGGGTGGCGATACGGATCGACGTGGTACTTCCAGATGACCTGCTCGAGATCAGCCCAACGGCGCTGGATCTGGGGACAGCATCGGAGGTGGAAGCATTCACGCTGCGTAATCTGGGGAGTAACGCTGTTGAGTGGGATGTTGTCGGTGCGCCCGACTGGATGGATCAGTTGCAACCAAGCTTCGGGACACTGGGACCGGGTAAGAGCGTGACAATGAGTTTTGCCGTGGACCGGATGGGTATGCGCGCCGGGGATTACTCAGGACAAGTCCGTATTGAAACCAGCGAAGGACAACGGCTGAGTGCTGGCGTTGGGATGACGGTACCATTGTCGGTACTGGGGACCGGGACATTTGGCGTGCAGGTGACAGACACGCCCTGCGTGAGGTTCAACAGCGTGGTGGAGTCGGCGGAACTGGAGCGTTACTTTACTGTCGATGGCGGCGGGCCACTGGAGTGGACATCCTCGGTAGAGGGTGACAGTGTAACGGTAGTCTGTTTCTCTCCTGTTGGGGGGGATGAGTTCGCGCAACTGGAACAAGTTCGACTGGTAGTTTCCGATTCCCTGAGCGATGCAAACGGGATCAGTTTCGCGCCGCTGGCGCCCGCCCCGGTCTTCGTGACGGGTGCGGTAGTCTGGCCGGGTGACGCCAACGCCGATGGGGTGGTGGACGAGCGAGATATCGTTCCGGTGGGGAAACGATTCGGCGATGCCGGGCCTGGTCGTTTCGATGCCGGAACCATTTGGAAGCCCCAGTATCGTCTGGCTCGTGACGAGTTCAGTTCCTGGTCGCCCCACGAGGCTGTCTATGCGGATGCTGACGGTTCCGGGGTTATCGATTCGGCTGATGTGTGTGCGATTACGGTCAACTGGGGCCTGACAACTGAGGGTGCATCGGGCCGGGTTGGCGGCGATCAGCGAGGTGCGGAGTCGCTGTTCGGCAATTTGAGCAGTACCAGTATCGCCAGTCTGTACGGTATCGTGTGTGGATGTCCGGACAGCGAGGGGCGTGAGTTACTCAAACTGATGCTTGCCTCGCAGGCCGGGGAGGATCCGGTGGCGCTGCCAGACTCACCACGGCTGTACAAGAACTACCCGAATCCCTTCAATCCCACGACGACAATCGGTTTCTACCTACCGCGGCCGGCATACGTCTCACTCAAGGTCTACAACCTGCTGGGACAGGAAGTGAAGACGCTGCACGATGGGCGCACGTCGCAAGGTCCCCGAACGGTTCAATGGGATGCGACCGACAGTGCGGGCAATGCGGTCTCCAGCGGCACCTATTTCTACGTGCTCGAGGTGGACAACGACAAGCGCCTGAGCGAGCGGATGCTGCTGGTGAAGTAGGTGTTCGGTTGATACTGTCTGGGGGGCGGGGGTGAGCTCAGGAACACATACCTGTGCAGCGTCCAGCAATGGTCAGCGGATCATTTCACTCAGTGAATTAATCAACTCCTGGATATCGGCGGTGAGCATAGCCTTCAGCTGGCCATCGTGTGGCTTGACGGTCAATACATCGACCTGGACTATCTCAGAACCTTGCATCTTACTTCGAGCACGGTAGACGACGTGGAACTTCTCATTCTCGGGGACGGCACCAATCGTGGTGGACTCGGTCGAGGTGATGATTTGCTTCATCTGGGGGACGAGTACCTGGAAGCTCTCGAAGAAGTCGACGAAGAGGGTCTCGGGGGCGAGCTCCTGTACTTGCTGGGGAGTTCGGCCTCCCAGGAACATGGTGCTGAACTGGCCGGTGGTGTCGACCGCAACAATGCCCACAACCAGGTCTTTGAGTTCGCCCAGCGCCTCAGGATGGAGGTGGCTGGCATATGAGTTCCAGTCGGCAGCCTTGAAGTAGGGGAAGATGCTGTCTGCGAACTCGGTCGCCTGTTCGGCGGTGAACTCCCCGGCGGAGGTATTATCAGCATGAGTGGTTACAATCGAGAGCAAGGCGACGAGCAGGATCAGCAGCGCTGGCAGACGAAGCGATTGTGACATGTTTCTGTCTCCCTGTGACGGAGGGTAGTGGTTTTGGAACGGCGGCAGGGTCCAGTTGTCCCCGTTGAGTCCGAGGATAGGGAGTGAGGTTGTGGGTGTCAAGGTTGATTAGTCAGAGAGTCGCTCGCGCGTTAACGGTGGGGTCCTGACTGCTTGTGAGGGCTTGAGATCCCGTGAAAGGACGTGGTGATCTTACACGGTCAGAAACGGGCGAAAGGGTATTTTTACCACGTTCGTATATGATGCAGGGCTTCAGGTTATCCCCGTATATAATTATACAGCAATGTGTTATGGTCGTTATGTTCGCAGTGGCACAGGGGTTGCTTCAGTAGGGGAAGATGAGGGCAAGGCTACACTTGGGGACAGCTACTGTCTTCGGGGGTAGGGGCGCTCTCGAAGAGTCGGATGGAACGACGTGCTCTTTTAGGAGCCGGCTCTTAGGGGAATGGCCATCCCATAAGCGGTCCGGATGATCGGTGCTCAATCTCCGGGCCGCGTTTTTTTATGCGGTTACGTTTCCGTAATTATGCAGGGCTTCCGCGGCTTTCAGGCCAGACACTGCGGCGCCGGTGAGCTGTCGCCCGGCGAAGCTGTCTCCGGTAAAGGCCAGCGGGGCAGGGTTAGTAGTCATCAGGTAGTAGTCAAGATCCTTGGTGACAGCCTGGCTGTATCGCCATCGGTGGAGCCGTTGCTCCAGGGGCTTGGAGTTCGTCAGCAGAGCCACGGCGCTGAGCATGAGGTCCTCGACCTCTTGAGATGGTGTTTCGAAGTGCTGCTCGCTAAACTCGGGAGAGGCCTGGATGGTTATCGCCGTTTGCGAGGTGAGCCCCTTAGCTTTGTTATTCACTATCTTCATGGCGGCCGGGTGTCCAAAGGCAAGGAAACCGTCGTACGGAAGGCCGATCGGTCGATCGTATATGACCATGAGCGTGAGGCACTTCTCATAGCGTATGCGGTTGAGTCGAGTATAAACATCCGGGTCCAGTACCATGTCGGAGTCGGCGGACAAGGCCAGGGACTGGGGAACTGGTGGGGTGAGCAGCAGCATATCGGCTTGGAGGGTGGTCTGTTCGTTGAAGCGGACGTGCCATTGTCCATCGACTGTGGATATCCGGTCGACCCTGCTCGACAGGTGTACATCGAGGCCGTGACCAAGGTGCCTGATCAATGAGGCCATACCGTCTGCCCCATGATACCGCATGCGCTGTCGTTCATCGATGTACCAGGGTTGAATTATCCCATCGTCGATAAGGGGTTTGAAGATACGCTCCGCATCGGGAGTGTCGAGCATGATGCTGAGGGCGCCGTGGTCCAGTCGGGAGCCGTTCATCTGGCGCGTGGCCATGCGTCCGCCGAAGTTGCGGCCTTTGTCAATGACGGTGACCTTCATGCCGAACTGGTGGAGTTTGCGAGCGGCCATGATTCCCGAGATGCCCGCCCCGACGACGATACAAGATCCAGCTGCGGAAGTGTTCAAACCAATAATCCGTTTCTCGCCTGTGGCGCGGTGCTAGTTTTCGGGTTGTCCCGGATTTGTGTGGTCTTGCTCATATCTAGTGTAACTGAAAATTAAGATAACAAGTTCGATTGTTCTAAACAAGAGGTACCGGAGCGTATTGAGGCAGATGGCGGTGGCTGCTCGGCATAGACAGCAAACTGCCCTGCCGCGCCGCCAACCGGTGTGGTCAGGCTACGGCAGGGCAGAAGCGTTGGGGTTTTGCTGATATCCGTGCGTCCGAGCGGTCTCAGTCAACGCACGGGCCGCAGAGCGATCCGTTGTTGAACAGGTAGCCGACCATCAAGGTGAGGTCGAGTATGTTCAAGCTACCGTCACAGTTAACATCGCCGGCCGCCAATGGTTGCGGGGCCGGCCCTCCCCCGAAGAGATAGTCGACGAGGTAGGTGACGTCCTGTATATTTAATCGGTCGTCGGCGTTAACATCGCCCACGAACTGGCAGACTGTGATCTCGGCGCCAGCGTTGGTGAACGGGATGTCCTCGTTGAAGCGATCGCGGATCGTAATGTTGGAGAGCGTGATTTCCGAGAATCCGCGGAATACCTGGTCGGTATGCATGTTCAGCAGTACGAGGTCTCCGGGTCCACTGACGGTCTGGCTGTCTGTCAGGACGAAGATGTCTACTGTCAGCCGGGTCGAATCGGTCCACAGGTAGTCCCAGAAGAAGGTGATGGTGTCATTGTCGGCGAACATGTTTCCCGGCACGGCCTCGATGCCTTGTTGGCCGGCGCTATCGGGGCCGAAGACCTGAGGTTCGGAGAAATCGATGTCGAGATGAATGCCTTTGAGACCTTGCAGGTCGTCGTTGGCCTTAATGGCAAATGTCACCTGTTTGTCGTTCTGAGAGTACTTGATATGGGGATTGATGAAGATGTGGCCCGGATCGGTCTGGGCCACAATCCCTGATGCCAGCAGCAACACCATCAGTATAGACAGCGTGTACGTTCGCATTGGCTGTTTACCTCTTATGTTTCGCATGGGTCGCACGGCTTTGGTCCTCCGCCGAACAGGTAATTGACCAGATAAGTGAGATCGGCGATGTTCACGGTCTGGTCGCAGTTATTGTCACCGGCCATAGTCGGTACCGGGGCGGGGCCTCCACCAAACAGGTAGGAGACGAAGTAGGTCAGGTCGGTGATATTAATCGTACCGTCGGGATCGCCGTTGACGTTGCCCGGTATGTAGTCGACCGGACAGATGAAGATCATGGCATCGTCGGTGGCCACCGGGACGCTATTCAACAGCGTGTCCTCCAGCAGATGATCGTAGAACTCCAGCGAGCTGATACCGCCGAACTGGTCGGCGATGAAGGTCAGCTCGGCGATTCTGGAATGCCCGTCGATGTGTTTCTCCTGGTAGAAGAAGTAGGAGAACAGATCGATATGCCACTGGCCGTTATTTTGGTCGATGGTATCTTTCCAGAAGAACCATTGCCCTGAGCTGCCCCCGGCAATATCGAGCCATTCGTCGGTCGGATTGATATCGTCGAGCCTCACGACGATCGTGTCGAAGACGAACTTCACACGATAGCCATGTATGGTACTGACACTTGAATCGAGCGTCAGGTAGACGGTGATGGTATCCCCTTGCTGGGCGGTGCTCGTTGGAGGATCGAAGAAGATCCGATCGGTCTCATCGGGAGCGGCCGAGCCGGCCGACGCCAGCATCAGCGTGCCTGCCAGAATCAGGCCGATCAGATATAGTGTGCGTCTCATCTCGTGCTCCATAAACTTAGTTGTGTGGGGGAAGGTGCCACTTCAATGGGGCACCTTCCCTCACCTATTGCTGCATCGCCGCGCAGTTTACTTCAGAAGCATCATCTTCCTGGTATCACTGAAGCTGTTGACGGTCAGGCGGTACAGGTACATACCGCTGGCGACCGCGTTACCGTTGATGTCGGTACCATCCCACATGACCGAGTGCTGTCCGGCGTCGCGGACCTCATCGACCAGTGTCTTGACCCGCTGACCGAGGGTGTTGTACACCTCGAGCGTCACATGTCCCTGACTGCGGACATTGAAATCAATGGTCGTCGTCGGGTTGAACGGGTTGGGGTAGTTCTGCGACAGACGGTACTCGTTCGGTACCAGGTCGGCCGGTGAGGTTTGAATCAGCTCGACCGTGACTTCCTTGTTGTCGTTGTCGCGGACGTCGGCTTCAGCCAGTTCGACCTGCGGGTCGGTACCGGTGAAGTGCAACGTTGCGATCGGACCCGAACCGCCGATAGTGCGGCCGTTTCCGAGCAGGAGGAAGTCGAAGGTGAGAGAGTTCTCGCCCGGCATCGCCTTGGCGAACGTGAGAGCTTCGGTATTGGTGATGGTTTCGGCCAGCTCCACTCTTTCGAAGGTGGTCTGGCTGTTGTTCAGGGTCAGCTCGACACTGAAGCCCTTTACCTCACCAATGTTATTGTCCAGTTCCAGTCCGTAGACACCGTCGCCGTAGTTGACCAAATGGACGGCCAGGGGGCCGTCGACTTCTTCACCGGCCAGGAGCGGCACGGTCTTCATGGTCGGGTTAACGGCATCGAAGTTGATGGCGAAGATGATACCATCCTCGAAGTTGACGGAGTCATCGGGAATCGGGATATCAGTGGCGCCGCCGGGGGAGCTGGTGGCATCGTCCCAGGTCGGACCGTAGTCGAGCTCGGCATTCCAGCCGGGATCGGTATCGGTCTTGCCGTAGGAGACAGTCAACGGACCGAGGTCCTCGGCGTAGACGAAGCCGTCATAATCACCGAAGCCGCCGCTGCCGGCTACGTCGCCGAGCCAGTAGGACGTCGCGCGAGCTTGCGCGGACGTTGTGGCGGCGGAGTAGTTGCCTGCAGCGTCGTAGGCGAAGGCGCCATAGTAGTAGATGTCGCGATTGGTGTTGTCGAAGTCGGCATCATCGCGATAGGACTCATCGGTGCCATCATAGGCGGTGGTACCGATAGTCTGATCGGCCGGGTAGCCCGGGGCTGCCGTGGCGTACTCGGGATAGTCCCCCCACGGGACGCGCTGGATCTGGACACCGATAGCATCGGTACTGACGGAGTTGGTCCAGGCCAGTTCGATCGCGTTGTAGCGCGGTTCCGCGGTGAAGTCGGTCGGCGGATCCGGCGGGGTAACGTCCTTCGTGAAGCACCAGGTGAAGGTGCAACTGTCCGCGTTGCCGCGGGTGTTGTCATCGATCACCTTGAAAGAGATGCAGTGGTTGGCTTCGCTCAGGGATGCGAAGTCCGGCAGTGCCCAGGCAGCATTGGAGTAGACCGCGCCTGCGAAGTCGGTCACGATCGGTGTCCACGGGCCGCCCGCGCAGCCATCGACCTGGTAGTAGATATCATCGATATCGCAGTTGTCGCTGGCCTGAATGTCCAGTACCGGGGCGGTATTATAGAAGCCGCCATCGGCCGGACCATTGACCGTGAAGACCGGATCATCGCAGTCAACCACGATTGTTGTCGGGTCGGGCAGGATAGCCGGGATGACGTTGTTGTCACCGTCACGGAAGTCGCCCTCGATCATGGTGATCTCGCCGACGGCGCAGAGGTTGGCCGGCGTGAAGCTGACCGTCATCAGGTCATACGGTCCGTCGATTGAGCCGGTCAGGACGACCAGCGGGATATATACCGTGTCCATACCTGACCCGTCAGCGCTGGTGCTGGTGGGGAGGATCTGGAAGTTGGCATCGAGAGCCGTTGCACTGGCGAAGGTGAGTTCGGCCGGATACTCAAAGGCTGTGTTAACGCCCTCCATATCCAGCAGGGCCTCACCAATGGAGAGCGTGAGCTCTACATCGGCAGCGCAATCGAGGTGGACAATGTCATCCGGAGTGATGTCGACCGAGCAGTCGGCGGTCGGGTTGTTATCGACATTGCCGCCGGTGCCGCCCACAGCGTACGGGCCAGTGCCGGACCAGTCGTTCCAGCAGTTGGCGTCGTAGGTGTTGCCGGCGACGCCATCGTCGGCGTTGGTAGCATTGGCGAAAGTGTTGCCGGTGACGGACAGGCTGGCGATCTGGTTGACAAGGCCAACCGAATCACAGCCGAGAATGCTGTTACCGGACATGTCACCGGAGGTAGCGCCAGTGCCGCCGTAGTCGTAGTAGTAGACGCCGAAGTTCCAGTCTTTGACCAGGCAGTCGGACATGGTAACGGCGACATCGTCGCTGGAGGTGGAGAACACGCCCACACCCCAGCTGTTGTCCATGTCCACACCGATGAAGTCAGTGTTGGAGATGTCAACAGTCATGGGAGCCTTGTCGGCGTTGTTTGCCAGGTCGGCATCCATCGGCTGGGCCTGACGCTTCGGCTCGGCGCCCTTGGCCGGGTCGGAGCGGTAGACGTAGAAGCCATCGCCACCATTGGGGCTGGTGATGGAGCCGCCATCGAAGGTACCCTTGGAATCGATCCAGTAGACCGAGGTCTGGCACTGATCGATATCGATTCCGGAGGCATTCACGGTGCCGGCACCCTGCAGCAGGAAACCGGTCGCGGTCCAGGAGGCGCCAGTATAGGCGATACCGGTGATGGTGTTGTTCAGGGCAGTACCGTCTGCCCCGAGACCATACTGGATACCGTTCTGAGCGGTGACGGAAGTACCGCCCTTGCCATCGACGTCACAGCCGCTGATGTCAGCGGTGAGATACTCACCCAAGAAGGTGACACCGTTCTTCTGGAAGTCTACCACATGACAATCGTTGATTGCGAACGTGCGATCCGGGGTATCCGGAGCGTAAATGTAGACCGCCACGCCATGCTGGGAGCCGCTGAATGGAGTATCCTGGATGTTCTTGATCGTACAGTTACTGACCGTACCACCTGCGTTGTAGTAACCTACGCCGATGAAGCGGTAGTTGTTGTTGCCACGACCGAGACCATCGAGCGTCACATCGTGGAGTTCGACACCTTCAGCATCATGGACGTAGAATACCGGGTAGTTGTCATTGGTGCCGGTGTTGAAGAAGTCGGTCAGGTCGGTCGGGGAGGTGATGAACACCGTTGTGGGGTCATCACCCTGGATAACGATACTGTCGGTATCGATGACAACCTGCTCCTCGTAGGTTCCTGCGCTGAGGTAGATGGTGCTGCCACTACCCAGATCAAGTGCTTCCTTGATGTAGGCGATGCTGCCCGTTTGCGGGCTGTCATCGTCGACACGAAGCTCAGAGAAGTCACCCTGGTAGCCGGGATCGGTGCTCTGATCGGCGCCGTTGATCAGCCACGGGGTGTAGTCGACATTGCCAGTGACCATGGCTGCGACGGTGGTCGGATCGGCAGAGCCGAAATGACAGCCGGAAGCGTCGAGGTTCAGCGTTGTCGTATTGTTGATTGCCAATCCTCCGTTGCCGGAGATGTCGTTCTCAAACAGGGCGCTGACTTCAGGTGTCTCGACATTCGTGGAGATACTGAGACCATCGCCAGTACAGCCAGTGACGAAGTTGTTAGTGAACTCGCGAATGAAGCCGCCGTTGGTGACAACACCTTCGCCGCAACCGGAGATGTTGTTGCCGGTCATCCAGGCGTCGGCATTACGACCATTAGCTGGAGAGGTGGCATTGCGGTAGAGGTGGACACCGCGAGCGAAGCCGCTGACGTTGTTATCGAAGACGTTGACGAATACCCAGCCGTTCTCGTCGCCAAAGAATGTGCCGTCATCGGTAACGAAGATACCGGTACCTTCGCCGACATTGGTGCCATCGCTGGCGGTAGCCGTGAAGGTGTTACCCTGCAGGGTCGGGAAGGCGGTGGAGTCTTCGCAGTGGAAGACCCAGGCGCCGGCGTCACCGGCCGAAGCCGTGACAGTGTTGCCCTGGATCATGCAGGTTGCGTCCGAATACCACAGCAGGATGCCGACGTCCTCGGTGCTGGCGTCCTTGTCCGGGTTGGCCGACCACTCGAGTGTTTCGACTGCGCTCTCACCGATGAGCGGAGTGCGCTGGGCTTTGCCGCCAGAACCGGACTTAACGGTGGTCATGTCGAAGGTGTTGGCGTCGGCCGGATTGGGCCCACCGATGACGGTGGTATTGGTCAGACCCACCAGGTTCGCACCAGTGAAGGTATTGGTGACCTGATTACCGCTCATAGTGACGGTTTCATCCGGGAAGCTGTAGTTGTAGTTGTACAGGCCGGTGTAGGCGTCGTTGACAACGTTACCGGAGACCGTGTAGGAGCCGTAGGCAGTGCCGATGGCGCGGCCGCCGATGCCGGTAAACGTGTTGTTGCTGATGTCGCATACGCCGGTCATGCTGGAACCGATCATCAGGAAACCGTAGGCGTTGTAGGCGTCGAGTTCGACGTCGTTGACCAACGATCCGGTCATCGAGCCACCGGCAGTGCTGTAGAGGAACACACCGCGGAAGAAGGTATGCTCGATGCTGACATCATCAATAGCGGTATTGGCGTGGGCGCCACCATCGGCGGTGACAATACCGATGCGGTAGTTGTTCTTGCCGGCGGTGAGTGACGGATTCGCCTCGCCATTGAGCGTCAGGCTCTGGATGGAGACGTCGTCGGCTCCGACGATGAATCCATGCTGGTAGGTGCCACCGAAGTTAGAGACGTCCTGATCGTCCTCGGCGGCCGGAGCGATGACGACACCAGCGCGGCTTTCGCCGATGATGCTCATGGCCGAGCCGACCGTGATGTTGGACTCGTAGTAGTTGCCATCCATGATGTTGACCGTTCCGCCGTCGGCGACATTGTCGACACCGTCCTGAATGACATCCCAGGCGTCGTAGCCGTAGGTATGGCCATCAACCGGATCACCGATCGCGGAGCCAATCCAATCGTCATCGACCCACACAACGGCCGGGATCCCGGAGAGGGAGCAGTCGCTGTGGTCGGCGTTGCACCACGGGTCGAAGTCGACATCACCGGAGGTGCCGGCGTCGATATCATTGTAATTGATGGTGCCCCAGAAGTTGCGCTCGGCCATGAAGGTTCCGGAGGCGAGCCCGTTGCGTGCGTTGGTGCCGTTGTCCTGGATCCAGTTGTACTCGGCTGTGATCGTTGACGGCCAGCCGGCCCACAGGGCAATACCATAGCCGGAGTTGTCATGAACATTGTTATTGGTGAGTGTCAGGTCCTTGGGATCATAGGGACCGTCGACATTACCGTAGTTAGCGAGGTAGCTGATCCAGATGCCGTTGGCGTTGCTGTGCATCTCGTTGTTATCAACGAGGATGTTCTGCGCCGCATCGATCCACAGACCGCTGGCGCCGGCATCATGGAGGTTGTTGCCGGTAACCGTCAGCTGGCCTGTGGTGGCAGTGATCGACTGCAGCACCATGGCAGCATTGGCGGTATTGTAGACTTCGTTATTGTCGATCAACAGCCCGGAGTAGTCGAGGTGATCGGGCAGATCGACCGGACTGCTGGTGAAGCCTTCGGCCTGATAGCCAACATAGATACCAAAGCCGTGCGAGCTGCCGGGCTGGATATTGCCGACGGTGCAGTTAGTGATCTGGACGTTCTGCAGGTCACCGGGAGGATCGGCCTCATAGCCGACAATGATGCCATTGCCGCCGTAGTTGAGGACGTCGATGTTATCGAAGGTGACATCGCCGGACTGGATATTCACGGCGGCGACCAGGCCCAGGCCGGTACCATCCATGATAGTGCCAGTTGCGCCAAGCACTGAGACGGCCTTGCCAATAGTCAGAGTCTCATTGTAGGTGCCGGCGGCGACGTTGACCGTCCCGGTAGCATCGACGTAGTCGACACCGTCCTGGATGACGTCAAAAGCGTCGTAGCCGTAGATATGTCCACCAACGACATCGCCCGGTGATGACCCGGCCCAGTCATCGTCGACCCAGACCTCAGTCAGGTTACCGGTGAGCGTGCAATTGGTGTGAGTGGCATCGGAGCACCACGGATCGAAATCGACGTCGCCGGAGACCAGGCTGGCTATGGCGGGATAGGTAATCACGCCCCAGTAGTTGGCCTCGGCATCGACACCAATACCGGCTTGCATCGTGTTGATGACATCGCCGTAGTCGCTGCCATCGGTGCCGGTGTAGGTCTTGACGTTGCCGTAGATGTCGGCATCGGTAATGACCACGTTGGTCGGGCTGGCGTTGCCTTTGCCCGGCTCGCCGAAGCGGAGTCCGCGCTCATTACCGGTGTAGGTGCCGCCGTTGACCTGCACGTTATCAACCCAGGCAGGGAAGCTGGTGTAGCTTCCGGACGGGTTGTCACCGGTGCCGCGACCCTTGACGGTCAGGCCGACGCCTTCTTTGGCGCCGCCGAGGGCGTTGTCGGTAACGGTGCAGTTGTTGAAGAACAGATTGGCGTAGGTGCCTGCCTTCAGATTGATGTCAAAACCGGACATCCATGGCAGGAAGTACGAGGGTACACCTGCGTCGGAGAAGCCGTTTTCGCTCACGGTGCAGTTCTCGAAGGTTACATCGGAGAGCTTTTCGGCGTAGACGCCCTTCAGGTTATTGTGATTGAAGGTCGTGTTGGTGACTGTCACGTACTGTACGGTGCTGGCGTCGGCGCTGACCTCTTTCTGGAAGTACCAACCGTAGGTAAGACTGTCAAAGGCACAGTCGGTAATCTCGAGGTTGGTCAGGGAGGAGGTCAGGTCGACATAGAGGCCGCGTTCCTGTTCAGTGTTGGGGTTGACATTGTTGCCAACCACGATGACATCGGTCATCTCGACATAGGAAACGCTGGTGCCGGTGGCCTCGGTGAAGCGGCCGACACTGAATCCGGCCATGCCGTCGGGAGCGACGCGCAGGCTTTCGAAGTGGATCGGCTCGGCAGCGGTACCGGAGGTAGTAAGCTGAACCACGCCGATTTTGGTGTCACCAGCGCCGGTTGGATTCTGAGCGATGACCGTGTTGCTCAAGGTGTCTTCGCCGCTGCCGGAGCCGAGGATAGTGACGCGCGTGTGCACGTCGATATTCTCGTTGTAGTAGCCCGGTCCGACATTGATGTCGTCACCCGGATCGGCAGCGTCGATGGCAGCCTGGATGCTACCGCCGCTGGTAACATGAAGCTGGGTACCGTCGACCAGGTCTTCGATGTACATGTCGTTGCCGGTCCAATGGCCGACAGGGCCACCAAACGCCGGAACCAGGGCTGCGTCGGCCAGTGTCTCGAAGAACCAGATGCGGACCTGGTCGGGCGAATCATCCTGTTCGCCGTGGAGCGCAAATCCGAAGTCGCTGGCCTGGACGGTAACGTCGGCGCCGTCGGCGATGTCAGTCGAATAGGTGATAATGGCGTTGCCGGAGGGCGGTACGCCGGGATTGTTGTAATCGCCCATTTCGAGCTGGAACAGGTTATCAAAGCTGTTGCTGGTCCCCTGAAAGAC